>CAMLHI010000559.1 GCA_946479705.1 uncultured Oxalobacteraceae bacterium | reverse complement strand
CCGTGCGGCGGCGCGCCGTACTGCAGCGCGTCGAGCAGGAAGCCGAACTTGAGCTGGGCTTCCTCGGCATCGATCTTGAGCGCGCGGAATACCTTGCTCTGCACTTCCTCGCGGTGGATACGGATCGAGCCGCCGCCCAGTTCCCAGCCGTTCAGGACCATGTCGTAGGCCTTGGCGATGCAGGCGCCCGGATTGGTCTCGAGCATGTCTTCGTGGCCATCCTTCGGTGCCGTGAATGGATGGTGGGTCGCGGTCCAGCGGTTCGATTCCTCGTCGTAGTCGAACATCGGGAAGTCGACCACCCACAGCGGTTTCCACACATCGTCGAACAGGTCGGCCTTCTTGCCGAAGTCCGAGTGGCCGATCTTCACGCGCAGCGCGCCGATGGCGTCGTTGACGACCTTGGCCTTGTCGGCGCCGAAGAAGATCAGGTCGCCGTCTTCGGCGCCGGTCTGTTCGATGATCTTGGCCAGCGCTTCGTCATGCAGGTTCTTGACGATCGGCGACTGCAAGCCTTCGCGGCCCTTGGCCTTTTCGTTGACCTTGATGTAGGCCAGGCCCTTGGCGCCGTAGATGGCCACGAACTGGGTGTAGGCGTCGATTTCCGAACGCGGCATGTTGCCGCCCTGCGGCACGCGCAGGCCGACCACGCGGCCGTTCGGCAGGTTGGCCGCGCCCGAGAAGACCTTGAATTCGACATCCTTCATCACCTCGGTCAGGTCGGTGAACTGCAGCTTGACGCGCATGTCCGGCTTGTCCGAACCGTACAGGCCCATGGCGGTGGCGAAGTCCATCACCGGGAAGGGGTTCGGCAGGTCGATGTCCAGGGTGTTCTTGAAGACGATGCGGATCATGTCCTCGAACAGGTCGCGGATTTCCTGCTCGGTCAGGAACGAGGTCTCGCAGTCGATCTGGGTGAATTCCGGCTGGCGGTCGGCGCGCAGGTCTTCGTCGCGGAAGCACTTGGTGATCTGGTAGTAGCGGTCGAAGTTGGCCACCATCAGCAGCTGCTTGAACAGCTGCGGCGACTGCGGCAGCGCGAAGAAGTTGCCGGCGTTGACGCGCGAGGGCACCAGGTAGTCGCGCGCGCCTTCCGGGGTCGACTTGGTCAGCATCGGGGTCTCGATGTCGATGAAGCCGAGCGCGTCGAGGTATTTGCGCACTTCCATCGTCACCTTGTAGCGCAGGCGCAGGTTGTTTTGCATCTGCGGACGGCGCAGGTCGAGCACGCGGTGGGTCAGGCGGGTGGTTTCGGACAGGTTGTCGTCATCGAGCTGGAAGGGGACCGCGACGGAGGCGTTGAGCACTTCCACGGCGCTGGCGACCACTTCGATCTTGCCCGACTTGAGGTTGGCGTTGGCGGTGCCTTCCAGGCGCTTGTTGACCACGCCGGTGATGCGCAGGCAGTACTCGTTGCGCACCGCTTCGGCGGCCTTGAACACGGCGGCATTGTCCGGATGGCAGACCACCTGCACCAGGCCCTCGCGGTCGCGCAGGTCGATAAAGATCACCCCGCCGTGATCGCGGCGGCGGTGCACCCAGCCGCACAGGCTGACGGTTTGGCCCAGCAGTTCTTCGGTGACGAGGCCGCAGTAGTTGGTACGCATGGAGGACATAGTATTGGCAGTCTAGGTTGGTTATTCGGCAGGCGCCGTCAAGTCAGGCGCGCTGGTTTTGATAGCTAGCGTTTCGGGGGCGACCACGCCCATCGAGACGATGTACTTCAGGGCGGCATCGACCGTCATGTCCAGTTCGATCACCTTGGAGCGTTCGAGCATGAGGAAGAAGCCGGAGGTCGGATTCGGGGTGGTGGGCACGTACACGCTGACGTAGTCGCCCACCAGGTGGTTGCTGACGTCGCCGCCGGGCACGCCGGTCAAAAAGCCGATGGTCCAGCTGTCCTGGTGCGGATAGGGCAGCAGCACGGCCTTGCGGAAGGCATTCCCGGACGAGGAGAACAAGGTGTCCGAGACTTGCTTGACGCTGCCGTACAGCGAGCTGACCACGGGAATGCGGTTGAGCAGCTTTTCCCACAGGCGCACCACGTAGTTGCCGACCAGGTTGTTGGTCAGCAGGCCGGTCAGGAACACGATGGCGATGGTCAGGATCGCGCCCACGCCGGGAATGTCGTGGCCCAGCAGCTTGCTCGGCTGCCATTGCGCCGGCACCAGCATCAGCGACTGGTCCAGGGTACCGATAATCAGGTTCAGCACCCATGCCGTGATGGCGATGGGCACCAGGACCAACATGCCAGTCAGGAAATATTTACGCATTGGGCTCTCGGTGGGTTAAGCGCCGCGCCAGGGCGCGGCGGTGCCGTTCAATCCTTGGCTGCGGGCGTGGGGGTGCTCGCGGCCGGGCTGCTGGCCGCCGTGTCGCTGGAGGCCGGCTTGGCCGGTGCGGCGCTGGCGGCGGCCGTGTCCGTGGCCGGGGTGGCCGCGGTGCCGGTGGACGGCGCGTTGCCGCCCCGGAAATCGGTCACATACCAGCCCGTACCCTTGAGCTGAAATCCGGCCGCGGTCACTTGCTTCTTGAACGTCGGCTTGCCACAAGAAACGCAATCGGTCAGGACCGGATCGGAAATCTTCTGCAGGACATCCTTGGCGAAACCGCAGGACTCGCAGCGGTAGGCGTAAATCGGCATTGAATACTCCGCAAAAATCGTCAAAACCCTGAATTATAAGCCTTTTAT
>CAMLHI010000558.1 GCA_946479705.1 uncultured Oxalobacteraceae bacterium | reverse complement strand
CACCACCACGAAGGAAAAGCCATGCACGCCACGCGCAAACTCTGGACCTGGCTCGCCATCATCTGTGTGTTCTCGTTCGCCGCCCTTGGCTGGGTCGGCAGGGAGATCTACCTGCAGGCGCCGCCCATCCCCGTCACGGTCATCAGCCATGACGGTTCTAGCCTGTTCAAGGGCGATCAAATCACCTATGGCCAGCAAGCCTGGCTGTCGGCCGGCGGCCAGCAGCTCGGCACCGTCTGGGGCCACGGCAGCTATGTCGCTCCGGACTGGTCGGCCGACTGGCTGCACCGCGAGGCGGTCGCCCTGCAGGACCTGTTCGCGCGGCAGAAGTACGGCAGCAGCTATGCCCAGCTGGAGAACACCAGCCGCGCCCAGATCGACAGCATGGTCAAGGCCGAACTGCGCACCAACACCTACGATCCGGCCACCAGGTCGCTGGTGCTGTCGGAAGTGCGCAGCGAAGCGGTGCGGCGCACGGCGGCGCACTATCGTGACCTGTTCGGCAATGCCGCCGCGCTCGACAAGCTGCGCGAACAGTACGCCATGACCCCCAACGCCCTGCCCGACACGGCCGACCGCGAGGCGCTGACCGGGTTCTTCTTCTGGACCTCATGGGCCGCCGCGGCCGACCGTCCCGGCCAAACCGGCCTGTCGTACACCAGCAACTGGCCGCATGAGCCGCTGATCGGCAATACCCCGACCGCCGGCGCCGGCATCTGGTCGATCGCCAGCGTGATCCTGATGATCGCGGCGGTGGCCGGCATGATCCTGTTCCACTCGATGCACAAGGAAGAAGAAGATCCGCCGGTACCCAAGGACGATCCGCTCTTCAGCATGAAGGCCACGCCGTCGATGAAGGCCACCCGCAAGTACTTCTTCGTGGTGGTCGGCCTGATCCTGGCCCAGGTGGGCATGGGCATCATCACCGCCCACTATTCGGTCGAAGGCACCAGCTTCTTCGGCTTCCCGCTGGCCGAGCTGCTGCCCTTCACGGTCAGCCGCACCATCCATACCCAGTTCGCGGTGCTGTGGATCGCCACCGCCTGGCTGGCCACCGGCCTGTATATCGCGCCGGCCATTTCGGGCCATGAGCCGAAGTATCAGGCGCTGGGCGTGAACCTGCTGTTCTACGCGCTGCTGTTCATCGTGGTCGGTTCGACCGCCTTCGGCTGGCTCGGCACCCTGCAGCACAAGGGCACCGCCTTCGCCTTCTGGATCGGTAACCAGGGCCTGGAATTCACCAGCATGGGCCGCTTCTGGCAGATCCTGCTGTTCATCGGCCTGCTGTTCTGGGCTACCCTGCTCGGCCGCGGCCTGTGGCCGGCGCTGAAGAAGCCCTCGGAAAGCCGCGGCCTGATCGCCATGGTGTTCCTGGCCGCGGTCTGCATCGGCGGCTTCTACGCCACCTCGCTGACCTGGGGTCCGAAGACCCACTATTCGATGGTCGAGTACTGGCGCTGGTGGCTGGTGCACCTGTGGGTCGAAGGCTTCTTCGAAGTGTTCGCCACCGCCGTCATCGCCCTGCTGTTCACCCGCCTGGGCCTGATCCGCGCCGCCTCGGCCAACAGCGCCATCGTGCTGGAAACCATCGTGTTCCTGTTCGGCGGCATCCTTGGCACCCTGCACCACCTGTACTTCACCGGCACGCCGACCTCGGTGATCGCGATCGGTTCGATGTTCTCGGCCCTGGAAGTGGTGCCGCTGTCGATGATCGGCGTGGAAGCCTACCGCAACTACCAGCGCTCGCAGGCCGCGCCGTGGGTACGCAACTACAAGTGGGCGATCATGTGCTTCATCGCCGTGGGCTTCTGGAACATGGTGGGCGCCGGACTGCTGGGCTTCTCGATCAATACCCCGATCGCGCTGTATTACATGCAGGGCCTGAACATGACGGCGGCGCACGGCCATGCCGCGCTGTTCGGCGTGTACGGCATGCTGGGCATCGGCCTGATGCTGTTCTGCCTGCGCGGCCTTACCGAGCGCCTGGCCTGGTCGGACGCCGCCCTGCGCCCCATGTTCTGGCTGCTGAACCTGGGCCTGGCGATGATGGTGTTCATCTCGCTGGTCCCGGCCGGCATCTACCAGGCCTGGGCCAGCATCAGCAAGGGCATGTGGTTCGCCCGCTCGCCTGAGGTGATCCACTCGTCGTTCATGGAAACGATGGTGTGGCTGCGCGTTCCCGGCGACGTGGTGTTCTCGATCGGCTGCGTGTTCCTGGCGCTGTTCATGTGGCGCCTGGTCAGCGGCGCGCGCCAGGCCCGCCTTGCGGCCGCCGTGAGCACGGCACATTGATGTGAAACCGCCCCGGCCACGGCCGGGGCTTCTTCGAAAAACCACTGGCACTGCCATCATGCGACTGACCGACTATACCGACTACGCGCTGCGGGTACTGATGTACCTGGGCACGCATCCTGGACGCATCGTGACCACCCGCGAAATCGCAACCGCCCATGGCATTTCGAAGAACCACCTGACCAAGATCGTGCACCAGCTGGGCGCCAGCGGCCTGATCGAAACCTGCCGCGGACGCACTGGCGGCATCCGCCTGGCGCGCGCGCCCGAGCGCATCTCGCTGGGCACCGTGGTGCGCCTGACCGAACCGGATTTCGACATGGTCGAATGCTTTTCGCCTAACGCCAATACCTGTACCCTGTCGGCGCTCTGCTCGCTGAAACGCATCCTGGCCCAGGCCAC
>CAMLHI010000557.1 GCA_946479705.1 uncultured Oxalobacteraceae bacterium | reverse complement strand
ACCGCCGCGGCCTTCTGCTCGGTGGTCGCTGCGGCGTCGTCGGCCTGGTAGAACGGCGCGTACCAGCAGGCCAGGAAGGACGGGATGGTAGCGACCATGACGAAGGTGAAATAGCTGACGTAGCCCATGCTGACCTGCAGGTGGCCGGAGACCACGCCGGTGAGCATGCCGCACAAGCCCATCAGGCCGGTGCCGAAGGCGTAGTGGGTGGTGGTGTACTTGCCCGGCGCCAGTTGCTGCATCAGGTAAATCATGAAGCCGACCGAACCGAAGCCAAAGAAGAATTTTTCCACGACCACGCCCGCGCCGATCCAGAATGGCGTGGTCGGCAGATAGATGCTCATCAGCAGGAAGGTGACGTTGGGAATGTTCACCGCGCAGCACAGTGTGAACAAGGTCGATTTCAGGCCGCGCCGCGCGACGAAGATCCCGCCCAGCAGCGAACCCAGCAGCACAGCGGCCAGGCCATAGGTGCCGTAGATCAAGCCCAGGTCTTCATTGGACAGGCCCAGGCCGCCCTTGGAGGCCGGGTCGACCATGAAGAAAGGACCGATCTTTTCCAGGAAGCCGATGGAGAGGCGGAACAGGAAGGCGAAAGCCACCATGCGCCACACGCCGCGTTTCTGGAAGAAGGTGACGAAGGAATCGACCAGGATGCGACCGGCGTCCGGCAGGCTGGCCGGGGTGTTCTCGGCGCGCGCGCCGGGGGGCATGGTGGCCTTGTGCCACAGCGCCATCAGCAGGGTGACGCCGCCGACGATGAAGAACACGATGCGCCAGGCATCGATCCACTCCGGACCGAACACGGTGCGGTCGTGGTGGAACACATTGGTGTGCAGGTAGCCCGAGAGGTAGACCATGCCGCCGGCAGCGACGATGGGGCCGATATTCCACGACAACGACTGGATGCCGCAGTACAGCGACTGGGCCCGGCTGTTGAGGGAGGTAACGTACACGCCGTCGCAGGCGATGTCCTGGGTGGCGCCGATGAAGGACATGGCCCAGAACATCGCCATCAGGAACATCATGTAGTTGGGCATGGCCATCGCCAGGGCGATGCCGATGAAGCCCAGGCCGACCAGGGTCTGGGCCAGCAGCACGAAGAATTTCTTGGTGCGGTACATTTCCACGATGGGCGCGAACAGCGGCTTGATCGTGTAGGCCAGGATCAGCATGCTCGAATACTGGGCGGCCTGGCCGTTGTCCATCCCCAGGTTCTTGAACATGATCGCAGTGACACTGGTCAGCATCACATAGCACAGGGCCATCGTGAAGTAACCGGTGGGAACCCACAACAGGGGCGAGACGGGTTTAGAAACGCTCATGACTGCTTTCCAATTCGAAGGTCGATAGAACAAGGGGAATTGCATCTGCGCAAAGTATGCACCAAGGCGGGGCACGCTACCAGCCCCGCCTTGTCCGGTGCCGCGCCGGGTTTAGCGCTGGGCCGCCACGTAATCGCGGTACCAGTGGGCGCTGTCCTTGGGGGTGCGCTTCTGGGTGGCGTAGTCGACGTGGACGATGCCGAAACGCTTGGCGTAGCCGGAATTCCATTCGAAATTGTCGAGCAGGCTCCACAGGAAGTAACCGCGCACGTCCACGCCGGCTTCCATGGCCTTGGCCAGCGCGTCCAGGTGCATCTGCACGAAGGAAATACGGGCCGCGTCGTGCACGGCGCCGTCGCCGCCCACCGCATCCTGGTTGGCCATGCCGTTTTCGGTGATGTAGACCGGCGGCAGTTCGTACTCGCCCTGCAGCTTGACCAGCAGCTCGGTCAGGCCTTGCGGATAGATTTCCCAGCCCATGTCGGTAAAGCCCAGCTTGCCCGGAGGGGTGCGCGGCGGCGTCTCGGCGCTGCTGAAGGCGCGGAAGTAGTAATTGCAGCCGAGGAAATCAATGGGCTGTTGGATAATCTTGAAGTCGTTATCGTGCACCACTGGAGCATTCGCGCCGTGGTGACGCAGCGCCAGCTCCGGATAGCGGCCCTTGAAGATCGGGTCCATGAACCATTGCACGGACTTGGCCCATTCCAGTTCGGCCAGCGCGCGGTCGGCCTCGCTGTCAGTTGCCGGGTCGGCGGTCCACTGGTTGAGCACGATACCCAGCTTGGCCTTGCTGTCGACGGCGCGCATGGCTTGCATGCCCAGGCCGTGCGAGAGCAGCAGGTGGTGCGAGACCTGCACCGCCTGCTTGGCATCGGTCACGCCGGGGGCGAACTGCGAATTGCCGTAGCCCAGGTTGGCGGTGCACCAGGGTTCGTTGTGGGTGGCGATCGCTTCGATGCGGTCGCCGAAGCGGCGCGCCACTTCGCCGGCGTAGTCGCCGAAGCGGGCCGCGGTATCGCGGTTGAGCCAGCCGCCATCGTCCTGCAAGCCCTGCGGCAAGTCCCAGTGGTACAAGGTGGCATGCGCCTTGATGTTCTTGCGCGCCAGTTCATCGAGCAGGCGGTCGTAGAAATCGAAGCCCTTCTCGTTCCAGGCGCCCTTGCCGCTCGGCTGAACGCGCGCCCAGGCGAAGGAAAAGCGGTAGGCGTCCACGCCCAGCGAGGCGATGATGCCGACGTCTTCCTTGTAGCGGTGATAATGGTCGCAAGCCACGGTGCCGTCGCTCTGATCCTTGATGTTGGCTGGGTTGCTGCAGAACGTATCCCAGATCGAGGGGCCCTTGCCGTCGGTGGCGGAGGCGCCTTCGATCTGGAA
>CAMLHI010000556.1 GCA_946479705.1 uncultured Oxalobacteraceae bacterium | reverse complement strand
CACATCGTGCCGCTGGCCAGCCTGCTCACGCGCTCGGCCACCGGCCAGCCGATCACCACCTACTTCAACCTGATCTCCGGACCGCGCCGCGGCGCCGAGCGCGATGGCCCGCGCGCGCTGCACCTGGTCCTGCTGGACAATGGCCGCACCCAGGCGTACGCGGACGAGCAGCTGCGCTCGACCCTGCAGTGCATCCGCTGTGGCGCCTGCATGAACCACTGCCCGGTGTATGCGCGCATCGGCGGGCACGCTTATGGCACCACCTATCCCGGCCCGATCGGCAAGATCATCTCGCCGCATCTGCTGGGACTGGAGGCAACCGCCGACCTGGCCACCGCGTCGAGCCTGTGCGGCGCCTGCGGGGAAGTGTGCCCGGTGCGCATTCCGATTCCGGCGCTGCTGGTGCGCCTGCGCACCGAGGCGAACCGCAATCCGCACGAGCAGGTGGCTCATCCGCTGCGCGGGCAGGGCGCCAAATTCAGCCGCGGCGAGCATCTGGTCTGGCGCTTCTGGAGCGGGGCGTTCGCGCGGCCGGCGGTGTACCGGCTGTTTCGCTGGGCCGCGACGCGCCTGCGCAAGCTGGCGCCGGCGAGCCAGCTGGGGTGGACCGCGCACCGCGCGCCATTGGTGCCGGCCAAACGCAGCCTGGCCGATTTGATGCGCGAACGCGGACAGGCGGAATAAAGGCGGCGGCGCGCCAGCGGCCTGGCGCCCTATTCGAGCAGGGTGGCCATGACCAGGTTGCGTCCGCGATCCTTGGCAAGATAGAGCTGGCGGTCGGCCACCGAAATGAGCTCGCGCAGGCTGCGTACCTTTTCCCCCATCGCGAAATCGGCCGTGGCCACGCCAAAGCTGGCGGTGGCCTGGATCAAGCCCTCGCCATCGAAAGCCATGCGCAGCGCGGCGCAGCCGGCACGCAGGCGCTCGGCCAGCTGGCTGGCGCCGTCCAAGCCGGTTTCAGGCAGGATCAGCAGGAATTCTTCCCCGCCGTAGCGGATCACGCTGTCGATGCCGGTGCGGGTCATGGCGCGCATCAGGCGCGCGAATTCGATCAGGACGCGGTCGCCGCCGGCGTGGCCGAAACGGTCGTTGACTTCCTTGAAATGGTCGATATCGCACAGGATGACCGACAGCGGCAGGCCGGAACGGCGTGCGCGCGCCAGTTCGCCCTCGACCCGTTCGTGCTGCAGGTAATGGCGGTTGAAGCAGCTGGTGAGCTGGTCGTGCAGCGAGAGCTTCTGGAACACCGCCTGCACGCGGAATTCCTCGCGCCACAGCAGCTGGTAGCGGCGCGCGGCGACAAAGCCGAAAGTATTGGCCAGCAACAGCAGCATGCACATGGTCAGCACGTCGTGCGGCTGCAGGCGGTTCATCCACAGTACCAGCGCAATGAAGGCGGCGGTGGCGAACAGCGCGATGGCGGCCGAGTAGCGCAGGCGGTTGGGGATGTACACGTAAACCACGATCAGCATCAGCGCCAGGGACATGGCATGCCAGGCGATTTCGGCGGGCCGGTTCCAGACGATGATGAAGAAGGCGGCCATGCCGGCCAGTTCGGTGAGGCTGGCGGCCAGGCGCGGCATGGCGACCGACTTTGGGTGGCGGTACACCAGGTAGCAGCCGGCGGCCGCCGTCACCGCCACGCCGACGCGTACCAGCAGCAGGCCGAGCGCCAAGGGGCCGAAGCCGAGCACGCCGATATCGGTGACGCTGAAGAGTAAGTAGAAGGTCGAATAGAACAGCAGCGTGGCGAACAGCTGCCTGCGGGTGTTCTCCAGCTTGGCCGCGTTGAATTGGGCTTCCACCGCGCGGTCGGCGAACTCGCCGGCGGTGCTGCGCATGCCGGCTGCGCTCAGGGCTGCTAACCAATTATCCATGGGGCGATGGCGGCGGCCGCGCGGCCGGAGACTTGAAAGAGTCGGTAAGCACCGAGTTTAAATCGGGAAACGTTTCCGATCAAACATTGTTACATATTTTGTAGCGCGATGTGTCAATTCACCTCGACCGTGACGGCGTCGTAGTGGCCGGCGGCGTCGATCACGGCGATGCTGTGCGCTCCCTTGCTGCCCAGGCTGAGCACCTGGCGGCTCTTGCCGCTGGCGCCCTCGGCCTGGCGGCCGTCGACCAGCCAGTAGTGGGTGCCGCTGCCGCCGACCGCGTCGAGGGTGATGGCGAGGCCGGCTTCCCCGGGTGCGGCGCGCAGGCGGCTGCCGTCGCGCAGGCCCATCAGGCGGATGCTGCCCATGGCCGCGCTGCGCGGGCAGGATGGCGACCATGCGCCAAGCCCGATGGCGCGCTGGCGCGCGGCCGGCAGCCAGGCTTCCAGCAGGGCCGGCCAGCGCGCCACCGAGCGGGCCTGCGCGGACGGATCGCAGTCGGGCGTGGTGCGCAGGCCGGCGCGGTCGAGCCACACGGTTTCCACCAGCGAGCGCGCGCGCAGACGGTCGGGCAGGGTGGGCGGAATCGTGCCTTGCAAAACCCAGGCGCTGCGCTTGACGTGGCAGTGTTCGGGCGCCGTGAGGGCGGCGGCGCTGCCCAGCGGCCAGCAGATCTGCGCCGCGCTCACTGCGGGCGGCCGGCCGGGGACGGGCAGGTCGCTGCGCGGCAGGGCCAGGGCGATTTGCTGCAGCAGCGGGGCGGCCACGTTGGCGCCGAAAAAGCCGGGGTTGGGGGTGCCGTCGGGACGGCCGATCCACACGCCCAG
>CAMLHI010000555.1 GCA_946479705.1 uncultured Oxalobacteraceae bacterium | reverse complement strand
CGATGGCCTTGCGCGCCAGCACCCGGCCGAGCAGGTACTGGCGCTGGCGCTCCGCTCGCAGGAAACGCCCATAACGCAGCGCCTCGCCACCGCTGAGCCAATCGGCCAGCACCTCCGTGTCGGCCTGCCTGCTGTCGTGCAGCCAGACGGTGGCGCGGCGCATCGCGCTAGTTGGCGCCGACGCTCTTGTCGTCCGCGCCGGTCGGACCGCCCACGGCACGCTCGTAGTTGGACACGAGGTAGCCGCTGGCCAGGTTGGCCACCCGGGTCAGCATGAGGTTGTCGTGCACGCCGAAGGTGAACCCCGCGCCCATCGCCTGGGCACGCTGGAAGAATTCCGGATTGGCGATCGCCTTGCCATTGGCATCCTTGATATCAACACGCATGAGCACGCCCGAACTGCCGGCCAGCGGCCCCAGCAGCACACGCTTGGCGCCATGCTTGAACGACAGCTCCTCCACCACCGGCTGGACGATCAGGGTGCGGCCATTGGCGGGACGGGCATTCCACTTCTTCAGCGGCTCGCTCAGGTCCTTCTTGAGGTTCTCCTCGATCTTGGCCAGGCCTGCCGCGTCCCCCTTGTAGCCGCTCTTGAAGACGGCCGGGCGCACCTCGATCCGTCCGAAGCTGGACAATGCCTCGGCCGGGGCCGGGTTGGCGGTGGTACTGGCCTTGATATTGGTCGCGCAGCCTTGCAGCAAGGCGACCGACACGATGCTCGATGCGACCAGTGCGGTCGTCAGATTCCTGTTCATGCGTATGCCTTTCGATGAAGTGTGATTACTTTTTATCGGCGATGCGCACGAAGTCACCCTTGAGCGCCACGCCGCCCACCACGTTGCCCACGTGGCATTCGAACTCGGTATCGCTGGAGTACTCGACGTTGCCGTAATTGCTGACGATATTGACCACGGCGTTAGCGTTGAGTTCCCGTGCGCGCTTCTGCAAGCTCAGCATGGCCGACAGAAAAGCCCAGTGGCACACCTTCTGGTCCGACTTGGCGAAGGCATTGGTCTTCTGGCTGGTCTTGTCCGAACCCAGCTTCTCCAGCACCTTGGGCGTGGCCTGGTTGCCGAAGAAGAACTGGACCTGGTCGCCCAGGCGGCCCTTCGCATCGTTGTCGTTCATGGCGCCGGAAATCGGCAACACCACCTTCTTGTCCGCCGCCTGGGCAGGCATGCTGCCGGCTGCCGTCAGTACCATCAAAGCCGCTACCAGTGCTGTCTTGTTCATGGGTTCTCCCGATTAGCCAAACTTCTTAAAAATCAGCGACGTGTTAATGCCGCCGAACGCAAAATTGTTGGACATGACGTACTCGCAATCGAGCCGCCTGCCCTCGCCCTGGATGAAGTCGAGCGCGCCGCAGCGCGGGTCGACCTCGCCCAGATTGATCGTGGGCGCATACCAGCCCTCGCGCATCATCTCGATGCTGATCCATGCCTCCAGCGCGCCGCAGGCGCCCAGGGTGTGTCCCATATAGCTCTTGAGCGAACTGACCGGAACCTGCCCGCCGAACACCGCATGCGTCGCCTGCGACTCGGCGATATCGCCCTGCTCGGTGGCGGTGCCGTGCGCATTGATGTAGCCGATCGCCGCCGGCGCCAGGGCCGCATCGTCGAGCGCCAGCTGCATGGCGCCGCGCATGGTGACGGCATTGGGCTGGGTGACATGGCAGCCATCGCTGTTGGTGCCGAAGCCGACGATCTCGGCATAGATGGTGGCGCCGCGCCGCTGCGCGTGCTCCAGTTCTTCCAGTACCAGGCAGCCTGCCCCTTCGCCGATCACCAGGCCGTCGCGCGCGCGGTCGAACGGGCGCGGGGTGGTGGACGGCTGGTCGTTCAGCACACTGGTGGCGAACAGGGTGTCGAACACCGCCGCCTCGGTGGCATCGAGTTCGTCGGCGCCGCCGGCCAGCATGGCCAGCTGCTTGCCGTTCTTGATCGCCTCGTAGGCGTAGCCGATGCCCTGGCTGCCCGAGGTGCAGGCCGACGAGGTGGTAAACACCCGCCCGGTCAGGCCGAACAGCACCCCGATGTTCACCGGCGCGGTGTGCGACATCATCTTGATATAGGTGGTGGCCGTGATGCCGCGCGTGCTGCGCTCGTCCATCATGCGGCCGAAGTCGCCGATCGCGCTGGGCGTGCCGGCCGAGGACCCGAACGAGACGCCCATCTGGCCGCTGGTGACCAGCGGATCGTCGAGCAGGCCGGCATCCTGCAAGGCCAGTTCGCAGGCGCGCGTGGCCATCACCGCGACCCGGCCCATGCTGCGCATGGTCTTGCGGTTGAAGCGTTCGCTCAGGGTGAAGTCCATGGCCGGCGCGGCCAGGTTGGTGTTGAGACCTTCATAGCCGGCCCAGTCCTCCATGCGCACGATGGCATTGCGGTACTCGCCCAGGCGCGCGCGGATGCTTGGCCAGTCGTTGCCCAATGGGCTGATGCCGGCCATCCCGGTGACCACGACGCGGCGGCTCATGCCAGGCCTCCATTGACCGAGATGACCTGGCGCGTGACGTAGCCGGCATCCTCGCTCATCAGATAGCTGACGGCGGCGGCCACTTCTTCCGGCTTGCCGATCCGGCGCGCCGGAATCAGCTTGAGCGCTTCGTCCAGCGGCACTTCGCCGATCATGTCGGTCTCGATCAGGCCCGGGGCCACGCAGTTGACGGTGATGGCGCGCTTGGCCAGTTCCAGCGCCAGCGCCTTGG
>CAMLHI010000554.1 GCA_946479705.1 uncultured Oxalobacteraceae bacterium | reverse complement strand
CGCACCGGGCGGGTCGATTTCAGGTGGATCAGGTGCTCGACCAGCGCCTTGACGGGCGCGAAGCCGGTGCCCGAGGCCAGCAGCACGATCGGCTTGTCGGACTCTTCGCGCAGGAAAAAGCTGCCGTGCGGACCTTCGAAGCGCAGGATGTCGCGCTCCTTCATGGTGTTGAACACATGCTCGGTGAACAGGCCGCCGGCCATGTAGCGGATATGCAGGGTGATCGGGCCGTCCAGGCTGGGCGCGGTGGCCATGCTGTAGCTACGCCGTTTGCCATCTTTCAACATGAATTCGATATACTGTCCGGCGCGATAGGCAAGCGCTTCGTTGGCGGGCAGTTGCAGGGTGATGACGACGACATCGGGCGCCAGCTTTTCGATGCGCGACACGCGCGAGGGCATCTTGCGCACCGGGTACTCGGCATTGCCGGCCACTTCGCGCGCTTCGATGCTCAGGTCGCCGATGGCGGTGGCGCAGCACAGCAGCGCGAAACCGTTGGCCTTTTCCGCGTCCGACAGGGCGCGCTGCTGATACGGCTTGTGCTCGACGGCGCCGGCCACGATCTTGCATTTGCACGAACCGCAGGCGCCGTTCTTGCAGCCGTACGGCAAGCCGATACCGGCGCGGATGGCCGCGCCGAGCACGGTTTCATCGGCATCGGTGGGAAATTGGTGTCCGCTCGGCTGGACAGTCACTTGGAACGTCATACAATCCTTAACATGAACAACATCAAAAACAGCAACGCCCCCATTCGCCCGGCCTTCCAGCGCCCGCGCCTGCTCATTCTCGGCTGCGGCGATGTCGGCATGCGCCTGTTGCCGCTGCTGCGGGAACGCTTTCGCGTGTTCGCCGTCACCAGCGACCCGGCGCGGCGCGCCGAACTGCGCGCGGCCGGCGCGGTGCCGCTACTGGCCGACCTGGACCGGCCCGCGACCCTCCAGCGCCTGGCCGGACTGGCCACGCGCGTGCTGCACCTGGCGCCGCCGCCCTCGGAAGGCAAGCATGACAAACGTACACGTAACTTGTGCGCCATTCTACCTGAGGGCGTGCGCATGGTTTATGTGAGTACCACCGGCGTGTACGGCGATTGCGCCGGCGCGCTGATCGACGAAACGCGCCCGGTGGCGCCGCACAATGCACGCGCGCGCCGGCGCGTCGATGCCGAAAGCGTGCTGCGCGCGTGGGCGCGGCGCAGCGGCTCGACCGTGGCGATCCTGCGCGTGCCCGGCATTTATGCGCGCGACCGCCTGCCGCTCAAGCGCCTCGAGCAGGGCACCCCGGCGCTGCTGGCCGACGATGACGTATTTACCAATCACATCCATGCCGACGACCTGGCGCAGGCGATCGCCTGCGCCCTGTACAAGGGCATGCCTGGACGAACCTATAACGCAGTGGACGATACACAAATGAAAATGGCCGATTATTTCGATACGGTAGCCGACGCCTTCGGCCTGCCGCGCCCGCCGCGCGTGGCGCACGCGCAACTTGCTGCGGCGGTCTCGCCGATGCTGCTGTCCTTCATGTCCGAATCGCGGCGATTGCGCAACACGCGTCTGAAACGGGAGCTCGGGCTGCGCCTGCGCTATCCCGACGTCGGCGCGGCCGTGGCCGCCATGGGAGCGCAGGCATGAGCGGCCCGGGCCGCGGCAAGGCAGCCATGACCTACGAAGCCTACCTCGACGAAGTCACCACCCTGATCACCGAGAAATACGACATCGATGACGCCGGCGCCATCGCCCTGGTGGTGAAGGCCCAGGACGCCGGATTTTTCTCCGATCACGACGACAAGGCATCGATGCGCACGCTTGACCGGGCGCATCAGGATGCCCGCACTCTCTACCAGAACGCGAAAAAATAGTTTTAACGTAATCGGTAGCGTCTTCAATGGCGCGATTGAGATGCGTCAAATTGCTAGCTCTAGCACGCCGTATTGTGAGCTGTATTAATCACCTTACATCCCACTGTGCTAGAGCTCGCCATGCCACATCGTATTGTGCATCCCACCAAGGAACAGGTGCGCGCCTACATGGTCGCGCGCGAGGCGGCACGCCTGCCGCCGCCGCCGCCGGATGAAATTCGCCGGCAGCTCAACTGGAGGCTGGAGCCACCGGACGAGCAATTCTCTCTGACGCGATTCTATCTAATTCCCACTAATTGCACGCAGGCAGCCGGCAGTGCATTATGGGAATGGTGGGTGGGCAGGTTGCGTCAATACTATGCCGGATGGCGATATTTTGAAATTTTTAATCAAAAATAAGACAAAATATCGCGCAAATTTCACTAATTACGAACTTGCTAATAATTATGTGTACAATTTGATCCAGGTCAGTCGTACCGCACTGGCGACTGGATGGGACGTGAGCACTGGACCTGACCGGCATGCTTGAACGCACGCGGTTCTTGCGCTCGCAAAGTGTGACATTTTGAAAGAATTTGCTATGACAGTAGGTGTATCTTCCAACGGGGTCGTCTACAACCCGAACAAGGTGCTGGATGCCATCATCGAGAAGCTGCAATTGAAAAACGATGCAGCGCTATCGCGCGCGCTCGAAGTGGCGCCGCCGGTAATCAGCAAGATTCGTCACCATACGCTGCCGATCGGCGCGACCATCCTGATCCGCATGCACGAGATCAGCGACTTCAGCATCCGCGAGTTGCGTGAGCTGATGTCGACGATGGATGAGGACATGGCAGAGGCTGCTTAAAGTT
>CAMLHI010000553.1 GCA_946479705.1 uncultured Oxalobacteraceae bacterium | reverse complement strand
AAACTGCTGCCGCCGGCGGTCACGGAGGACGGGAAGCGATCGGCGCGGATTTGCAGGCGCCCATCGGGCAAATGGCGGCGCAGCATCCAGCCGTCGTCGATATTGACATAGCGGTAGCCCTTGCCGGCCAGGCCGGTGTCGACCATGCGCTGGGCCGCGCCGAGGATCTTGGCTTCGTCGATATCGGTGCCGAAGGCGTTCCAGCTGCTCCAGCCCATGGGCGGGGTCGAAGCGCGCCCGCCGGTGTACGCGCTCCAGTGCGCGCTGGGGGCCAGCGGGTCGCTTGCGGCCTGCAATGCCGCGCTGGCGAGGCACAACGGTATCAATGCCAGGCTGGCGCGCCGGCGTAAGCTTCCCTGCTTTCGCATCGGAGTCTCCAAGTCAAGTTGTTCGATTTTCCGGAGCTTGCCCGTGCCGCGCCGTCTCCTGGCAGCCCTTGCCGGCCGTGCGGGCCGCCAGTATAAGGCATGGCTCGGCGCGTGCCGCTGGAATCGGTCCGTCCGGTGACAACAACTCAGTGCATGCCGGGACCGCCGCCGCGCGCGGCGCCCGGCGGTTCCGGATGCAGGAACTGCTTGGCCAGCAAGGCCGCCAGGGCCAGCAGGCCCGCCACGGCGATGAAGGCGAAGATGTCGGCCAGCGCCACCTGGCGGCGCGCCAGCTCGGCCACCAGGAAGGAACCGGCGATGCCGCCGATGCGGCCGATGCCGAGCATCCACGCCACTCCGGTGGCCCGGCCTTCGGTCGGATAGAACGCCGCGGCCAGCGCCGGCAGCGAGGCCTGCGAAGTATTCATCACCAGGCCGGCCACGAGCACCACCACGACCAGCATGCCGATGCTGCCGGTCGAGCGGCCCAGGCAGAAAATCGCCACCGCCGTCAGCCCGAAGCCGACCGCCACGATGCGGTTGGGATTGAAGCGGTCCATCAGCCAGCCGAAGCCCACCGCGCCCACCCCGCCCAGCGGGAACAGCGCGGCGATCATGCTCGCTTCCTTGGGCGCGATGCCGGCATCCTTGAACAGGACCGGCATCCAGTTAATCAGCGAGTAGAAAATCACCAGCCCCATGAAATACGCCGTCCACAGGCACACCGAGCCAAAGCGGTAGGCTGGCGAGAGCACCAGCGCCAGCCCGCTCTTGCCGGCCACGGTGGGGCGGGTTTCGGTCAGGATGAAGCTGCCGGCCTCGCTGGCCTGGGCCGCAATGCGCGACAGCACGGCGCGGATGCGCTCGACCGGCTGGCCGCTGGCGACCAGGTAGCGCACCGATTCGGGCAGCAGCACGATCAAAAGCACGGTCAGCACCAGCGGCGCGATACCGCCGGCCAGCAGCACGCTGCGCCAGCCCCACTGCGGGATCATCCAGGCGGCCACGAAGCCGCCCAGCGCCGCGCCCAGCGGGAAGCCGCAGATCATGGCGTTGGTGACGGTGGAGCGGCTGCGCTCGGGGCAGAATTCGCTGGTCAGCGTGATCGCATTGGGCATGGCCGCGCCCAGGCCGATGCCGGTGACGAAGCGCAGCGCCGACAGCGTCACCACGTTGCCGGCAATGGCCGAGGCCAGGCTGGCCACGGCGAACAGGGCTACCGAGGCCACCAGCAGCTTCTTGCGGCCCATGCGGTCGGCCATCGGGCCGGAGATCAGCGCGCCCAGCGCCAGCCCCGCCAGCGCGGCGCTCAGCACCGGCGCCAGCATGGGCCGCGTCACGCCCCACTCGCCGATCAGCGACGGGGCGATGTAGCCGATGGCCGCGGTGTCGAAGCCGTCCAGCAGCACGATCAGAAAGCACAGCACAGCGATGCTCCACTGGAAGGCGCCGAAGCGGCTTTCGTTGAGCAGCGTCTGGACGTCGATGGGTGCGCGCCGGGTCATGGTCTGGGCCCCGCTCATAAACGGCACGCGAAGCTGGCGGCTTTTTCGACGTCGCCGCTGCCCTTGTAGCGCGCCACTGCCGGATACGCACACAGCGGGCGTTCACGTCCCGGCCAGGGCGACGTCGGCCCGGCCACCGCAGCCAGCGCATTCGGCGCGCTGCCGTGCTCGACCCATTGGACCAGCGCGCCGAAGGCATCGAAACCGTCGACCGACTGGCCGCCGCCGCAGTGGCACTGGCCCGGTACCGGGAACACCCGCACGAAGCTGGCGGCATTGCCCTGGTTGAGCGCATCGACCTCGCGCCACCATGCGATGGTGTCGTTGAGCGAGAACACCGGGTCCGAATCCCCGTGCGGCACGATCATGCGGCCGCCGCGCTGGCGGAAGGCGCCCAGCTCGGGCGAACGGGCGCCGACATCTTCCCAGGCCGAGCGCTCGAAGGCGCCGCCCCTTGCGTAGACCTTGCGCGCGTCGCGGTCGAAGTCGAACTTCGTCTGGAAATCGGCCAGCGATTGCGGGTCCGCGCCAAGCGGCGTGGGCGGGGTGGTAAACACGGAAGCCAGCGCGGCGCCGCCGAGGATCACGTTGAGCGAGGGCACACTGCCGTCGGCCAGGCCGACCTTCCAGATGCGCCAGTCGGCGCCGGCCACCCCGGCCGCCCACGGCCAGTCGCTGTAGAGCGCTTCGCCCTTGCCGTTCGTCGGACCGTGGCGCGACAGCACCAGGGCATTGAGCTGGGCCACGGACAGGCAGCCTTCGGCCTTGTCGCCGCTGCACAGCCTGGCGCGCAGGCGCGGCAGCACCTTCGCTTCCGTGCAGCGCTGGCCGTCGCCGACAA
>CAMLHI010000552.1 GCA_946479705.1 uncultured Oxalobacteraceae bacterium | reverse complement strand
AGCCGTCGTTGGCGTAGTGGACCAGCGCGCGGAAGAAGGGCGGCGCCAGCGAGTCCAGGTAGGACTTGGCTTCGCGGATGATGTGGCGCGCCACGAATTCGGGGGTGTCCTCGAACATGTGGATGAAGCCGTGCAGCTCGCGCAGGATGTCGTTGGGGATGTGGCGCGAAGTGCGCGTCTCGCCGTAGATGTAGATCGGGATGTCCGAGTTCTTGTGGCGGATCTCCTTGACGAAGGCGCGCAGCGCCGTCAGGGCCGATTCGGTTTCCTCGGCCGAGCCTTCGCCGAATTCCTCGTCGTCGATCGACAGCACGAAGGCCGAGGCGCGCGACTGCTGCTGGGCGAACTGGGACAGGTCGCCATAGCTGGTCAGGCCGAGCACTTCCATGCCTTCCTTTTCCATTGCCGCGGCCAGGGCGCGGATGCCCAGGCCGGACGTGTTCTCGGAACGGAAATCCTCGTCGATGATGACGATGGGGAAGCGAAATTTCATGGACATCTCCAAAGCGAAGCGCCGTGAGGGCGGCCCGCGCCTTGCCAGGGCGGGCCGCCGTTCACGGCACCGATAAAATTGAGAAGCGGATTTTCGCAGAAATGCCGGCGATCCGGTAAAAAACTTTTGCCAGCTTAACTACAAGCGGGCGCGCCTGTCGCACAGCAGGCCGGTACCGCCCCATCGCAGGGGGCGCATGCGCTGTAGTCGGGCTCGGACAGCAGGGCTTCGAAGCTGGCGCGCGGCATCGGCTTGCCGAACAGATAGCCTTGCGCCAGCCGGCAGCCTTGCGCCCCCAGGTAATCGGCCTGCGCCTGCGTCTCCACCCCCTCGGCCACCACTTGCAACTGGAGCGCCGCGGCGATCGACAGCATGGCCTTGACCAGTTCGCACTGGCGCCGTTCGTGCGGGATGTCTTGCACGAAGGAGCGGTCGATCTTCAGTTGCGCCACGGGAAAGCGGCTCAGGTAGCTCAGCGCCGAATAGCCGGTGCCGAAATCGTCGATCGAGATCGCCACGCCCAGGCAGTCCAAGGCTTCCAGCATGCGCGCCACTTCCACGCTGTCCTCCAGCAGCACGCTTTCGGTGATCTCCAGCTTCAGCCATTCCGGCTTGCAGCCGCTATCGGCCAGGATGCGGCGCACCGAGCCGACCAGGTCATTGCGCAGGAACTGGCGGGTCGAGACGTTGACCGCCATCGTCACCGCGCGCTCGCGCGACCGGTTCCAGTCCGCCACGATGGCGCAGGCGTTGGCCAGCACCCATTCGCCGATCTCGACGATGAGGCCGGATTCCTCGGCGATCGGAATGAACTGGTCGGGCGGCACCATGCCATGTTCGGGACGATTCCAGCGCAGCAAAGCTTCCGCCCCGATCACCTCGCCGCTCGACAGATCGACCTGGGGCTGGTAATGCAACACCAGCTCTCCCTTGGCGGCGGCCTTGCGCAGGGCTGCCTCCAGCTCCAGTTTGGCGGCCGAGTGCGCATTGAGTTCCGCGGCATAGAACTGGAAATTATTGCGTCCCTGCTTCTTGGCAAAGTACATGGCCGTATCGGCATATTTAAGCAGAGCATCCATCTCGACGCTGTCGTCGGGGCACACGGCGATGCCGATGCTGCAGGAAACAAACAGCTCGCCACCATCGAGGATCACCGGTTGGGCCAGCGCTTTCAATACCTTGGCGGCCACCGTGCCCAGGTCGTCCCTGCCGTTTACCTCCGGCAGGACGATGCCGAATTCGTCGCCGCCCAGGCGTGCCACGGTATCGCCCGCGCGCACGGAAAACCTCAGGCGCTGCGCCACCTCGCACAGCAAGCGGTCGCCCGCGCCGTGTCCGAGGGTGTCGTTGACGGCCTTGAAATGGTCGAGGTCGAGGATGATCAGCCCGCAGCCGCGGCCGTGCTGCCGGGTGGCGGCGATCTCCTCGCCGATGCGTTTGAACAGCAGGGCCCGATTGGGCAGTGCAGTCAGGTCGTCGTAGAAGGCTTGCCGCTGCACGGTCTTGCGGTAGCGGTCGATCTCGGTGATGTCGCGTCCGACCGCCAGCACCCGCGCGACCTGGCCGGCGCCGTCGAATTCGGGACGCATGCGGATATGCGAGCAGCGTTCCTTGCCTGCCTCGCCCCAGTAGAGCTCGAAATCGCAGGAGGCGCGCTGCTCGACGACCTGGCGGATCTTGGCCTCGTAGGCTTGGCCATTGAGGCCGCCCGGAAACTGGGCCGGGGTCGCTCCCAGGATGCGCGCCAGCTCGCCGCCCGAATCCTCGATCAGGCGCGGATTGGCATACACCAGGCGGCAGTGGCGGTCGTAGCGGGCGATGGTGTCGAGCGAGTTTTCGGCCAGTTCGCGGAACTCGCGTTCGTTCTGCGCCAGTGCTTCCTGCGATACCTTGATGGTGCCGATATCGCGCCCAATGGTCAGCACGCTGACGATGCGTTGGGCCGAATCGCGCTCCGCAACAATGGTAAGGTGAAAGCACATCCGCTTGCCGTCCTGGCGCACCCAGTCGAATTCGGTCTCGGCGGTCTCGCCGGTGGTCAGCACGTCCTGCAACTGGCGCTGGAAGGTGGCCGCCGGATAGGTGGGAATATCCCACCACTCGAGCGGGGTCTTGCCCAGGCAGGACGCTTCCGACAGGCCGGCCGAGCGCTCGTACATCGGGTTGACATACACGCGGCGGCATGCGCGGTCGTAGCGGATGATGATATCCGGAACATTCTCCG
>CAMLHI010000551.1 GCA_946479705.1 uncultured Oxalobacteraceae bacterium | reverse complement strand
CGGCAGGCCAACGCCACGCCCTACGGCCTGCAGGCGGCGGTGTGGACGCGCGACATGAGCAAGGCGATCCGGACCGCGCGCGCGCTGCGTGCCGGCACCGTGCACGTGAACCAGTACGACGGCGACGACATCACCGTGCCGTTCGGCGGCTACAAGCAGTCCGGCAATGGGCGCGACAAATCGCTGCACGCCTTCGACAAGTACACCGAGTTGAAGACCACCTGGATCAGGATCTGATCAGGCAGGGGCGGGCAGCGTGACCGTCAGGCGCGTGTGCCCGTCCTGGCTCTCCATCTCCACCGAGCCGCCCTGCACCTCGGCCATCAGCTTGACCGAGTAGGTGCCAAGGCCGGAACCGCCGGCCTTGTCGGACGCGTGCTTGTCGAAGAAGCGTTCGCGCATCGACGGCGCCACCTCGCCCTCGTTGTCCACCACCATGTGCACCGCGCCATAGCCGGGCGCCAGCTGCACCGTCACCAGAGCGCCCTCGGGCGAGGCTTCGGCGGCGTTCTTGAGCAGGTTGCCGAACAGCGAATAGCACAGGATCGGCTCGCCCTGGCATGGCCCTTCCAGGGTGGACTCGAACGCGAAGCGCAGGCGCTTCCACGAGAACGCCATCTCGGCCTGCGCGGTGCTCTTGCGCAGCAGCGCGCCGATATCGAAGCGCTCCAGCGCGGGCCGGTAGGTGCCGGTCTCCATCTTGTACACGTCCAGGGTGCGGTTGATCATCTCGAGCGCGTTCCCGGCCGCCATCTCGATCATCGACGCGCTCTCGCGCTGCTGCGCATCGAGCTCGCTGGCCTGCAGGGCGTGGCTGCACTGGAGCGCCACCGCGATCGGGCTTTTCAGGTCGTGCCGCGTCATGCGCTCGATGTCTTCGCGCAGATGGGCCGTTTCGACCAGCGTGGTGTTCTGGCGTTTGAGGTCGTTCAGCAGGGTCGACAGGCTCAGGTGGGTCGACAGGCGCGCCTTCAGGATGGTGGGATCGGCCGGCTTGCTGACATAGTCGACCGCGCCCATGCGCAGGCCGGCCACCACGTCGTCGGCGCCGTCGCGCGCGGACAGGAAGATGATCGGGATGTCCGCCGTGGCCGGATCGGCCTTGAGCCGGCGGCACACTTCGAAGCCGTCCATCTGCGGCATCATGATGTCGAGCAGGATCAGGTCGATGTGGAAGGACTGCGCGATCTCGATCGCCTTGCGGCCGTTGATCGCCACCTTCAGCGCATAGTCGTCCTTGAGCGCGCCGGCCAGCACTTCGATATTGCTGGGGATGTCGTCGACGATCAGCACCGTGCATTTCTTGAGCCGGTCGGCCAGCGGGGGAAGCAGGCCGATGACCTTGGCCTCGGGTGCTGGCGTCGCCGCAGGTTCTGGCTGGGGCGGCGGGATGGCGGCGCCCGGCGTCTCCTTGACCGGTCCGACCATGGCCATGAACTTGCTGGCGAAGCTGTTCACCGTGAACGGCTTGATCATGTAGGCGTTCACGCCGCTCTGCAGGGCGGTGCGTACCGAGGCCGGATTGGTTTCGGCGGTGAGCATCATGAAGGGCACGCGGGCGTAGCGCTTGTCGGCGCGCATCCACTGCATCAGCTCGATGCCGCTCATGTGCGGCATGGCCCAGTCGCCGATGACGATCTCGATGGCCTGCTTGCCCATCAGCTCCTGCGCCGCCTTGCCGTTATCGGCCTGGAACACATTGAAGAAGCCCAGTTCCGCGAGCACCGCGCGCACGGCCGTGCGGATCAGCGGGTAATCGTCGACGATCAGGATGGCGGCGGACTTGTCCATGGCGAGCCGGGAGAAATGATCGGCTATTGTCGCATGGGCAAGCCCGGATCAGCGCATGTGTTCCAGCACGGTGTAGCGTCCGCCCGACGATTCGACCAGCGCGTAGCTGTCGACCGTCCACGTGAAGCTTGGCCCGGCGGCGGGCAGCACGGCTTGCACGGCACGCCGCGCCATCGTCACGTGGGGCCGGTAGGGGCGGGTGTCCAGCGGCAGGCCGGCGTCGGTCAACAGCTGGCCCAGCGCGCCTTGCAGCTGAGCCAGCGCGGGCGGGATGGCGAGCGGTTCGAGCACGGCGATCCCGTGCGGCCAGAGGGCGTTGCTGCCGAAGCTCAGTTCGAACGGCGTCACCGACACGCGCAGCGCGGGCAGGCGCGCGCGCTCGACGTCGCCGAGGAAGTGCAGGGTCAGGTGCAGGCGCTCGTCGTGGACCGGGACAGCGGCGTGCGGCCACGTCCAGCTGTCGCGCCATGCGGTCAACTGCCGGCGCACGCTGTCGTCGGGCCAAAGAGCCAGAAACAAGCGGCTGGCATCACTCACTGTAATTTCATCGGCGTGAACGCCGCGCCCCATGTACAGGCCGATGGTATAGGTCTCGGCCTTGCGCCTGGCAGCCAGCAGCGCGGGAACATCACGTCCTTCAGAAACAGTGTTCGATGGCGGGGAAGCTGCCATCCTTGACGGCGCCGACGTAGGCGGAAACGGCGGCCTCGATGCTGGCCTGGCCGTCCATGAAATTCTTCACGAAGCGCGCCTTGCGGCCCGGGAACACTCCCAGCGCATCGTGCATCACCAGCACCTGGCCGGCGCAGTCGGGGCCGGCGCCGATGCCGATGGTTGGCATGGTCAGCAGCTCGGTGACTTCCTTGCCGAGGGCGGCGGGAATGGCTTCGAGCACCAGCATCGAGGCGCCGGCCGCCTGCAGCAGCT
>CAMLHI010000550.1 GCA_946479705.1 uncultured Oxalobacteraceae bacterium | reverse complement strand
GCCTGCGTGCGGCAAATCGGTGACCATCCGTATCACGCCGCGCAGATGAAGTATGTCGACGCCGTCGTCATCGGCGCCGACTGCGCGCCCCTGATCGTGCCGGCGCTGGGCGACCGCCTCGACCTCGAGACCATGCTGGCCGCCTGCGACGGCATCATGCTGACCGGGGCTGCCTCCAATGTGCACCCGAGCCACTACGAACAGAGCGTCTACAACCCCGACCTGCCGCAGGACCTGGCGCGCGACGCCACCGTGCTGCCGCTGATCCGCGCCGCCGTCAAGCGCGGCATCCCCGTCATCGCCATCTGCCGCGGCTTCCAGGAAATGAACGTCGCCCTGGGCGGCAGCCTGCACCAGGCCGTGCAGGAAGTCGCGGGCAAGATGGACCACCGCGAAAATCCCGACCTGCCGCTGGAAGAACAGTATGGCCCGGCCCATCCGGTCTACCTCACGCCCGGTGGCATGCTCTCGCGCATCCTCGGCGAGGTGCCTGAGATCGCCGTCAATTCCCTGCACGGCCAGGGCATCGACCGCCTGGCCGAGGGCATCGCCGTCGAAGCGGTGGCCGAGGATGGCCTGGTCGAAGCGTTCTCGGTACCGGCCTCGCCCGGCTTCGCGCTGGCCCTGCAATGGCATCCGGAATGGCGCATCGCCGACAATCCGGACTCGATGAAAATGTTCGGCGCCTTTGGCCAGGCCTGCCGCCTCTACCAGGCCAAGCACGGGAGGCGTGCATGACTGCACTATCCACAATGACCCAGTACGAAAGGTGGGCCGCCCGACGCGTTCCGTAGCTTCGCTTGCCATCCCCGTTCTTGAAGCACGCGTGCGCAACCGCGCCCGCCGCCCCCGCAAGACCACAGAGAGACCATCATGGCAATCCGCGAAAACTTTACCTACACCGATATGGACTTGTGGCTCAATGAAAAACGAGTCACCGAAATCGAATGCCTCATCCCCGACCTGACCGGGGTTGCGCGCGGCAAGATCCTGCCGCGCGCCAAATTCACCCAGGAGCGCGGCATGCGCATTCCCGAGCAGGTGCTGGGCATGACCGTGACCGGCAACTATCCGGTCGACGACAGCGCCTACGACCGCGCCATTTCCACCACCGACCGCGACATGATCCTCAAGGCCGACCCGACCACCATCACCATGGTGCCGTGGGCGGTCGACCCGACCGCGCAGGTGATCCACGACTGCTATTTCGCCGACGGCAAGCTGGTCGACTTCGCCCCGCGCACGGTGCTGCGCCGCGTGCTCAAGCTGTACGCCGACCGCGGCTGGAAGCCGGTGGTGGCGCCCGAGCTGGAGTTCTACCTGACCGCCAAGAATATCGACCCCGACCTGCCGCTCAAGCCCCCGGTGGGCCGCAGCGGGCGCGCCGAAACCAGCCGCCAGGTCTACAGCATCGACGCCGTCAACGAGTTCGATCCGCTGTTCGAGGACATCTACGATTATTGCGAGATGATGAACCTGGACGTCGATACCCTCATCCACGAGATCGGCGCCGGGCAAATGGAAATCAACTTCCTGCATGGCGACCCGCTCGGCCTGGCCGACAAGGTCTTCTTCTTCAAGCGCACCCTGCGCGAAGCGGCGCTCAAGCACGACATGTACGCCACCTTCATGGCCAAGCCCATGGCCGGCGAACCCGGTTCGGCCATGCATGTGCACCAGAGCGTGGTCGATTCGCGCACCGGCCAGAACATCTTCAGCAATGACGACGGCTCGCCTTCCGTGCTGTTCAAGAACTACATCGGCGGCCTGCAGCGCTTCATGCCCTCGGCCATGGCGATCGTCGCGCCCTATGTGAATTCCTACCGCCGCATCGTGCGCCACACCGCCGCGCCGATCAATATCCAGTGGGGCCTGGACAACCGCACCGTGGGCTTCCGTGTGCCCGAGTCGGGCGTGCAGGACCGCCGCGTCGAGAACCGCATCATCGGCGCCGACGCCAATCCCTACCTGGCGCTGGCCGTCACCCTGGCCTGCGGCTATCTCGGCATGACCGAGCAGCTCGAGCCGACCCCGATGATGACCGGCAGCGCCTACGACATGCCCTTCGAGCTGCCGCAGGGCCTGCCCGAAGCGCTGCACCTGCTGCGCGCCGAAGACCAGCTGCGCACCGTGCTGGGCGAGCGCTTCATCGACGTGTACGCCGCCATCAAGGACCTCGAACACCAGGAATTCATGACCGTCATCAGTCCCTGGGAACGCGACCATTTGCTGCTGCACGTTTGATCAGTCAACCGGAGAAGATCATGTCCACCAATCCATCGGTTCCCAGCGCCGCGCTGGAGGCGTCGGCCAGGGCCGCCGCGCGCGAAGTCGTCGACACCGCGGCGATCCAGGAACTCGACGCAGCGCACTACCTGCACCCCTTCACCGACCCGGCCGCCCTCAAGGCGCGCCGAGCGCGGGTGATGGTGCGCGGCGAGGGCATCTGGCTGTGGGATTCGGATGGCAACAAGATCCTCGACGGCATGTCCGGCCTGTGGTGCGTGAACGCCGGCTACGGCCGCACCAGCATCTCGGAAGCGGTGTACCGGCAGATGCAGACCCTGCCGTTCTACAACAGCTTCTTCAACACCACCAACGTGCCCGCTACCCAGCTGGCCGCACTGCTGGTGGAGATTTCGCCGCCGCAGTTCAACCACGTATTTTTCACCGGCTCCGGTTCGGAAGCCAACGACACCAATGTGCGCATGGTGCGGCGCTA
>CAMLHI010000549.1 GCA_946479705.1 uncultured Oxalobacteraceae bacterium | reverse complement strand
CCGAACTTGACGTCGTCGTCGGTGATCCCGCGCGCGAACCAGCGCCCGTCCCACAGGTGCGTGTTGGCGGCCGCGTTCATGGCCGCGGCGCCGTCGCGGAAGTGGCGCGCGTCGGCCTGCTCGTCGCGCTGCTCGCACATGTCGGCCCACAGGTTCAGCGCGTACGCCGCCGCCACGGTCAGCCAGCCCGACACCCCGCGGCCCTTGTAGCCGACCATGTTCATCGGATCGCACCAGTCGCCCTGGGCGATGTAGGACAGGCCGCGCGCATCGCGTTCGGACCGCAGCCAGTCCATCGCCCGGCCCATGCGCACGGCCACCGGCTCGATGCGGCCGGTGCCATCGCGCACGGCTTCGTCGAGCAGGGCCCAGTCGGCCGTCTCGTCCAGATAGGCCTTCAGGCACACCGGCAGCCACACGCAGTGGTCGGTGTGCGGCACCTGGTTGATGTATTTGAGCTCGGCGCCTTCGGCCAGCAGGATCCCGTCCGGCATGGCGCCGCTGGCTTCCTGCTGGCTGAGCGCGTGCAGGAAGGCCGCGCGCATGACCTGCGGCTTCACGAAGCTCATGCCCATATTGTCCTGCAGGTAGTTGCGGGTCTGCGGATCGGTGCTGAGGCGGTTGACGTCGCCGTGGTAGAACACCTGGCGCGGCAGCCAGTGGTTGACGAAGTTGTCCAGCTCCTTGTCCGGGGTGCTGATGCGCAGGCAGCCACGCCCGCTGGCGACATACCCGGCATATTCGGCGGCGGTGCGCGCGAAGCCCTCGGCCGACAGATAGCGCGCGCGCACGGCCGCGATTTCGGCGTCGTCCAGGGCCGGGCCGAACAGGAAGCGCTTGTCGACCGCCGCACCGGCTTCCAGCGCCAGCCGGTACTGCACGACGGCCGCCGGGGTCTCGTAGCGCGCATCGCCATTGGCCAGGCCGTCCTGCCGCAGCGCCGAGGGGTTCTGCAAGCCGCCCTCGCCTTCGAACGCGGCCTGGTTGACTTCCCACGAATCCGGCGCGTCCTCGCACAGGAAGTAAGTCTTGTCCTTGAGTTCCTGGTTCTTGAAGTAGTCCGCCACCTTCTGGTAGGGCGTCACGCTGCTGGCGACGATGCCGCCCAGGTCGGGGCGGTAGTCGCCCGACTGGTTCATCCACGACATGTAACCGATCGGGAAGTAGGGCGTCACGCTGATACGGCGCGGGCGGCCCGACAGATCGGTCACGTGCAGCGACCACAGTTCGACCACGTCGTCGGTGGGCAGGCCGAGACGCAGATCGATGCGCAGGCCGAGGTGTTCGACGCTCCAGGCCAGGTCCGCCTTGCCGACCGAGAAAGCGAAGCGGTCCAGCGGCTGGCGCACCGGCTCGTAGGGCGCCGAGAACAGCTCGCCGCTCTCTTCGTCCTTGATGTAGAAGAAGCGCCCGGGATGGTGGGCGAAGTAGGTCTGCTCCGGCTGCATGAAGGACTTCGCTTCCATGTTCGGCGCGTGCGCGTACTTCGCCGGCTCCGGTTGCATAAACTGGGCCACCGCGTAGCCGCGGCAGGTGGCCTGGATCATCATCCGGCGGTTCCACAGGAAGCCCGCGGCATGCGGCATCGCGGTGGCGCTGGACAGTTCGAAGCGCTCGCCGTTATCGGTCGGTCGTAGCATCACAGGGTCTCCGTGCTCGGTGCTCGCGCGGCTTTGCGTGCGAGCAGTTCGGTCTGGATATCGGCCAGCTTTTTCCCATCGAGGTCGTAGAAATACATCACCAGCACGGCCAGCAGCGCAAAGGCGCCGGGGATGAAAGACATCAGCCAGACGATACCGGCTTGCGAACCGGTGGTCTGAGCGGCGTTGGGCACATAGCCCAGTGCAGTGAAGATCGAGCCGATCACCGCCACTGCCACGGCGGTGCCGAGCTTTTGCGAGAAGGTGGCGGCAGCGAAGGTCATGCCGGTGGCGCGGCGGCCGGTGCGGTATTCGTTGTAGTCGGCGGTGTCGGCGTACATCGAGAACGCCAGCGGCGACTTCGGCCCCAGCACGAAGCCCATGGCGATCTGCAGCGCGTACATTAAGGTGATCTGCTCCTTGGGGATGAAGAAGAAGGCGCAGGAAAATACCGCCGTCAGGCTCATGAGGACCATCATCAGCACGCGCTTGTCGACGAAGCGCGTCATCACCGGCGTGAGCGCCGCGCCGATGCTGGCTGCGATCATGTACAGCGGGACGAAGGTGGCGATCAGCTCGGGCTTACCGACGTAGTACTTGAAATAGTAGGCCGCCGTGGTGTTGCGCAGGGTGATGGTGACCATGATGATCAGCGCCAGCACGAACAGCACCACCCAGGGGCGGTTGCGCGCCAGGTCCTTGACGTCCTGGGCGACGTTGGATTGCTGGTCCGGCGAAGGCGCGATGCGTTCGCGCGTGTTGAAGAAGGTCAGCGTGAACAGCAGCGAGGCGGCGATGCCCCAGGCGGCCATGGTCAGCTGCCAGCCGTGGCGCGCGTCGCCGTGGCCCAGTTTGTTGACCATCCAGGGCGTGGCGGCGGTCACCAGGGTGCTGCCGGCGAAGGCGAAGATGAAGCGCAGGCCGTTGATGGACGAGCGCTGCTGGGGATCGCTCGACATCACGCCCGACAGTGCGTTGTACGGAATGTTTACGCAGGTGTAGCACACCATCATGCACAGGTAGGTGCCGTAGGCCCAGACGATCTTGCCGCCCTCGGACAGGTCTGGCGTGGTGTAGGTCAGCAC
>CAMLHI010000548.1 GCA_946479705.1 uncultured Oxalobacteraceae bacterium | reverse complement strand
GACGATCGAAGAGCTGGACTTTAAACACTAGAAAGGATTTACCATGCGTCACCGTCACGGCCTTCGCAAGCTGAACCGTACTTCGTCCCACCGTCTGGCCATGCTGCGCAACATGACTGTTTCCCTGCTGCGTCATGAAGCCATCAAGACCACCCTGCCAAAAGCCAAGGAACTGCGCCGCGTTGTCGAGCCAATCCTGACCCTGGGCAAGACCGACACCCTGGCCAACAAGCGTCTGGCCTTCTCCCGTCTGCGCGACCGCGAAATCGTCGGCAAGCTGTTCTCGGAACTGGGCCCACGTTACGCCGCACGTAACGGCGGCTACCTGCGCATCCTGAAAATGGGTTTCCGCGTCGGCGACAACGCCCCGATGGCTTACGTCGAACTGCTGGACCGTCCAGAAGTCAGCGACATCGAGTCGGCACCAACGGCTGAGTAATTCCAGCGCGTTGACATAGAAAAAGCCAGGCACTGCCTGGCTTTTTTGCATCTGGGACCCGCCGCGCCTCATCGGATGGCGAAACCCACCGCCGTCGAGAACGGCATGCGCGCCGGCATGCGGATCACCAGCGCATCGGCTTCCTGGCGCCACTGCAGCTTGCCATGGTGGCCGAGCAGGCTCACCGACTTGACCGGCTTGCCCAGCAGCTGCGCGCTACTGCCCAGCCACGCCAGGCGCAGTTCGCTGCCGGCCGCCGGCACCGCCATGGCGTAGGCATACACCGCACCATCGCGGCCTTCGGTATAGCGGATGTCTTGCGGGCTGAAAGTGAACTCGGCCTGCGCCTTGCCCAGCTTGCCGCCGGGCAGGGTATGCTGTGCCTCGCCTTCGCCCAGGCGCTTCCAGGCGTGGCTGCCGTAGATGCCCTTGCCGTTAATACGCATCCAGGCGCCGACCTCGGCCAGCATCTTGCGGCTGCCCTCGTCCAGCGAACCGTCCGGCAGCGGCGAAATGCAGATCGCCACATTGCCGTCGCGCGCCACCTGTTCGAGCAGGTAGCGGATCATGCCGTCCGCGCTGTAGGTAAAGCCCGGCCCGTAGTACCAGTCGCCCACCGGGATTTCGGCAATCCAGGCCTGGTCGGTCTTGATCGCGGCCGGAATGGTGCCTTCCTCGGTATTGACCGTGCCATTGGTGTTGGGCCGGAACTTGATGATGCTGAAGGTGTCGACCTTGCCGCGGCGCTGCAGGGTGCGGTTGTAATAGTCGGCGATCACGCGCTGGGTGGCGTCGCCCTTGAAGCCGGTGCCGGTATTGTCGCCGCTGAAAGGCTGGCTGCCGGTGCCATCGGTATAAATGAAATCCGGATCGTACTGCTCGACCGCGTCCATGATGCGCGCGGCCCAGCGCGTGGCATACCACGTGGCATAGGCCTGATGGCGGCCGAACAGGCCGGCCGGCGGCGGATTCCACTCGTGGCGCGCGGCCGCCACCACCCCTTTGTACTCGCGCAGGTCGACGTTGTACAGCAGCTGCGGGTCGAGTCCCTCCCACCACTTGCCCTTGCCGTCGGCCAGGGTCAGGCCGCCATCGTAGGGCTTGCCGGCTAGCGGTCCCTGCTGGTCGCTGCCGAACGCGGTCTGCCACCACCACCACGAATATTCATGGTGGAAGGCCAGCCCGTAATGCACGCCGGTGGCGCGGGCGGCGCGGGCCCACTCGCCCACCAGGTCGCGCTTGGGACCCATGCGCACCGAATTCCACGGCTGGTAGCGCGAGTTCCACAGGTCGAAATTATCGTGGTGCACGGCCTGCACGATCAGGAAGCGCGCCCCGGCATCCTTGTAGATTTTGGTCAGCTTGGCCGGGTCGAGTTTGGTGGGATTCCAGTCGCGCAGGATTTCCTTGTAGCCGGACTCGCTCGGATGGCCGGCCTGCTTCAGATGATTTGCGTAGGCCGTCTTTCCCTCGGTGTACATCCTGCGCGCATACCAGTCCCCGCTCATGCCCGAGGCCTGCGGTCCGAAGTGCACCCAGATGCCGAACTTGGCTTCGCGCAGCCAGGCTGGCGTCCCGGGATACTGGTGCTCGATCGAGGCCCAGGTCGGCTGATACGGACCGGGCGCGATCGGCAGGTCGAGCTTGACCTCCGGCGCGCTGGCCGAGTCGCTCAGAGGGACGCTATCGACCGGCGCCGGGGCCACGGCAGGCGGAGGAGGGGGCACGGCTGGCAAGGTGCCGGCCTGGGCCGAATGGAGCAGCCAGGCGGCGCTGGCGCAAGCCAGCAGGGCATGCCGTGGGAAGGGAGGAAGGGGGGCCATAGGACGATTATCTCAAAGTAGGAACAGGTCGATTGTCCACTATATATATTAAACAATGCAACGCGTTTTTTCTACGATTCGTATAAGTCGAAACGAAAACCTTCCTCGGCCGCAATCGCAGCGCCGGTGTACCATGTGCTATTGCCTTCACCCATATTCGTTCTCATGCTCCGATTTCTCCTCGCCGCCTGCCTGACCCTCGCCATGCTATGCGGTGCCGGAGCGCGTGCGGCCGACGACTTCCTGCCCCCCGAACAAGCCTTCAGCTTCTCCGCCACCATGCGCGACGCCCACACCGTGGCGGTCAGCTACGACATCGCGCCTGGCTACTATATGTACCGCGAGCGCTTCATCTTCAAAGCCGCCGGCGCCACCCTCGGCGCGCCGACCTATCCGCACGGCAAGGTCAAGTTCGACGAGACGTTCCAGAAGGACGTGGAAACCTACCGCCAGAGCGTCACGATTAC
>CAMLHI010000547.1 GCA_946479705.1 uncultured Oxalobacteraceae bacterium | reverse complement strand
TCGGCCTGCTCGCTGCCGCCGTATTCGCTGTCGCAGGAAACCATCGATGAACTCAAGCGCCAGACTTCGCTGATGGCCAAGGGCCTGAACGTGGTCGGCCTGATGAACGTGCAGTTCGCCATCCAGAAGCAGGAACGCGACGGCCAGATGCGCGATACCGTGTATGTGCTGGAAGTGAACCCGCGCGCTTCGCGGACGGTGCCGTTCGTGTCCAAGGCCACCGGCCTGCAGCTGGCCAAGATCGCCGCGCGCTGCATGGTCGGCCAGACCCTTGCGTCGCAGGGCGTGACCAAGGAAGTCGTGCCGCCGTTCTACAGCGTCAAGGAAGCCGTGTTCCCGTTCGTGAAGTTCCCTGGTGTGGACACCATTCTCGGACCAGAGATGAAGTCGACCGGTGAAGTCATGGGCGTGGGCCAGACTTTCGGCGAAGCGTTCGTGAAGTCGCAGATGGGCGCCGGCGTCAAGCTGCCGGAGTCGGGCAAGGTGTTCATCTCGGTGAAAGCGTCCGACAAGCCGCGCGCCGTGAAAGTGGCGCGCGACCTGAAGGAGATGGGCTTCCAGATCGTGGCGACCAAGGGTACGGCTGCCGTGATCAGCGCCGCCGGCATCGAATGCCAGGTGATGAACAAGGTGCTCGAAGGCCGTCCGCACGTGGTCGACATGATCAAGAACCACGAGATCGCGCTGGTCATCAACACGGTCGAGGAAAAGCGCAGCGCCATCGTCGATTCGCGCCATATCCGCATCTCGGCCCTGGCCGCGCGGGTGACGACCTACACCACCATCGCCGGTGCCGAAGCGGCGGTGGAAGGTATGCGTTACCTGGACGATTTGCGCGTCTACGATTTACAAGGCTTGCATAAGACTTTAAACTAAGCGTCACAGCAGCACCCTTAACCACAGAGCTCGCGCGGCCTTGCGTCGTGCGCCTCTGTGGTTTTCACTTTTCAGTAGAGAACGCGAATACCAACATGAACACAACAACTGTTCCATTGACGAAATACGGTGCCGAACTGCTCAAGGAAGAGCTGCACCATCTCAAGACCAAGGAACGCCGCATCGTGATCGACGCCATCGCGGAAGCGCGTTCGCATGGCGACCTGTCGGAGAATGCCGAGTACGATGCCGCCAAGGAGCGCCAGGCGTTTGTGGAAGGCCGTATCGCCGAACTGGAAGGCAAGCTGAGCGCCGCGCAAATCATCGATCCGGCGACCCTCGACGCGGAAGGCCGCGTGGTGTTCGCGTCGACCGTGGACCTGGAAGACCTGGAAAACGGCCAGAAAGTGACCTACCAGATCGTCGGCCTCGATGAAGCCGACCTCAAGCTCAATAAGGTCTCGGTGACCTCGCCGATCGCCCGCGCGCTGATCGGCAAGTATGCCGGCGACGTGGTCGAAGTGCAGGCGCCGTCCGGCCCGCGCGAATACGAAATCCTCGAAGTCAAATACATTTGATGCTGCTGGCGCGCGCCCGTCTGCTGGTGATTGTCCTGTGGGCCGGGAGCTTGTGGACGGTCGGCTATCTGGTCGCGCCCACGCTGTTCGGCACCCTGAGCGACCGGGTGCTGGCCGGCACGATCGCCGGCAGCATGTTTCGCCACGAGGCTTGGCTGTCGCTGGTTTGCGGCGTACTGGTGCTGGCGATGTCCGGCGGCTTAGAGGACAAGGCGCGCAAGCAGGTGCGCTGGCTCGCGGTGGCGATGCTGGCCTGTCTGGGTGTCGGGTATTTTGGCCTGCAGCCGCTGATGGCGGCGCTCAAGGCGGAGGCGCCGGGCGGTGTGATGGACGAGGCTGCACGCAGCCGCTTCGGCATGCTGCATGGTATCTCGGCCGTGTTCTACCTGGCGCAGAGCCTGCTGGCGGCGGTGCTGGCGATCAAGAACCGCTGAGCGCGAGTCCCCGCCGCAACGGGGGCGCAGGGCCTTACTTGCCCAGTGCCGATTTTTTCTGGCTGGTCTGACGTGGCTTGGCGCGCTTGATGGTGCCGCCTTCGGTGACCCGCTCGTTCCCTTTGATCATGACCTTGGTCACGCTGGGGCGCTTGGTGCCGCTGGCGCTGGCCTTCACGATGGTCACTTCGCGCATGCCCTTGCCGGACTTGCCGCTGCGCTCCTTGACCACTTCCTTCTTCGGGCGGTAAATCACCAGCAGCTTGCCGATGTGCTGGACCGGCGCCGCATCGAGTTCGGTGCAGATGTTCTCGTAGATCTCGGTGCGCATTTCACGGTCGTCGCCGAACACACGCACCTTGATCAGGCCGTGCGAATCGAGGCTGGCGGAAATTTCCTTGATCACCGACGGGGTCAGGCCCGCTTCGCCAATGATCACGACCGGCTTCAGGCCATGGGCTTCGGCGCGCAGTGCGCTGCGCTCGACGGGGGTAAGTTTTTGCATAATATTTTTGGATGATCCTATAAAGGCAGTATTCTACGCGAATGGCAAAGAAAAAATTAAACAAAAACTGGTTACATGACCACATCAATGACCCGTACGTCAAGCTGGCCCAGAAAGAGGGCTACCGCGCACGCGCCGCATATAAACTCAAAGAAATTGACGAAAGCGAAAAACTGATCAAGCAGGGCCAGGTCATTGTCGACCTCGGCTGCACCCCGGGCAGCTGGGGTCAGTACGCCCGCCGCAAGCTGGCCGGCAAGGAAGGCGGCGGCATCAACGGTACTTTGATCGGGCTGGACATGCTGCCCATGGAGCCGATCGCCGACATGCATTTTATCCAGG
>CAMLHI010000546.1 GCA_946479705.1 uncultured Oxalobacteraceae bacterium | reverse complement strand
TTTACCAGCTTAGTTACCGATATATGATCAAGGGCAGCATAGTAGCAATCGTCACGCCGATGCACGCAGACGGCAGCCTGGACCTCCCAGGCTTGCGCAAGCTGATCGACTGGCACATCGCCGAAGGCACCGACGGCATCGTCATCGTGGGCACCACGGGGGAATCGGCCACCGTCAGCGTCGAGGAACACTGCGAGCTGATCCGTGTCGCCGTCGAGCACACGGCCAAGCGCATTCCGATCATTGCCGGTACCGGTGGCAATTCCACCGCCGAAGCGATCAAGCTGACCGAGTGCGCCAAGGAAGTCGGCGCCGACGCCGCCCTGCTGGTGGTGCCTTACTACAACCGTCCGACCCAGGAAGGCATGTACCGCCACTTCAAGGCCATCGCCGAAGCGGTCGACCTGCCCATCATCCTGTACAACGTGCCCGGCCGCACCGTGGCCGACATGTCCAACGACACCGTGGCGCGCCTGGCCGCCATCCCCAACATCATCGGCATCAAGGATGCGACCGGCAGCATTGGGCGCGGCACCGAGCTGCTCAAGATGGTCCCGAAAAGCTTCGCCGTCTACTCGGGCGACGATCCGACCGCGATGGCCCTGATGTTCTGCGGCGGCGCCGGCAATATCTCCGTGACCGCCAACGTGGCCCCGCGCGCCATGCACGAACTGTGCGTGGCCGCCATGGCCGGCGACATCGCCAAGGCCATCGCGATCAATAACCAGGTGCTGCCGCTGCACCAGAAGCTGTTCGTCGAACCGAATCCGGTGCCGGTCAAATGGGCCATGGCCGCAATGGGCCTGATCCCCGAAGGCATCCGCCTGCCCCTGGCGCCGCTCGGCAGCGAATTCCACGACACCGTCCGCAACGCCCTGCGCGATGCCGGCGTCCTCCCGCAGTCCTGAACCGGCAACACCAGGATTCTCCCGACACCGCAGCTCTTAGGCTCTCATCCCGTAACGACATGACTATTCGCAAGACAACTACCCCGGCACACGCCGCCCGTGGCCTCGTGCTTTCGGCCCTGATGGTTAGCCTCACCGGCTGCGGCATGCTCAACTCGGTGATCGAGCAGGATAAGGTCGACTACCGCGGCGCCAAGAAAGCCGGCCCGCTGGACATCCCGCCCGACCTGACCCAGCTGCAGAAGGACAACCGCTATACCGTGCCGGACGGGCGCGGCGTGGCCACCGCCTCCGGGCTGCAGAACAAGGGTGCGCAGAACGCGCCCGCGCTCGCCCCGGGCAATGCCATCGGTCCCGTCAACAGCGAAGCCATCCGTGTCGAGCGCGTCGGCAACCAGCGCTGGCTGGTGGTCAACCAGACCCCTGAACAGCTGTGGCCCGTGCTCAAGCAATTCTGGGCCGATGCCGGCTTCACGATCGAAAGCGAGACTCCGTCCGCTGGCGTGATGGAAACCAACTGGGTCGAGAACCGCGCCAAGATTCCGCAAGACTTCGTGCGCCGCGCCATCGGCAAGGTGTTCGACGGCCTGTACTCGACCGGCGAGCGCGACCGCTACCGCACCCGCCTCGAGCGCAATGCCAGCGGCGGTACCGAGATCTACATCAGCCACCGCGGCGCCGAAGAAGTGCTGGTCGGCGCGCAGAAGGAAAGCTCGACCTGGACCAGCCGTCCCAACGATCCGGAACTCGAAGCGCTGTTCCTGTCGCGCCTGATGGCCCGCCTGCAAGGCAATCCGGACGACAAGAACACCGTCAAGGCGGCCGAGAGCACCGTGGCCAACACGGCCATGGCGGCCGCGCACGCCAAGCTGGTCAGCGGCGCCGACGGCGGCTCGGTGGAAGTCGACGAAGGCTTCGACCGTGCCTGGCGCCGGGTCGGCCTGGCCCTGGACCGGGTCGGCTTCACTGTCGAAGACCGCGACCGCGTACAGGGCGTGTACTTCGTCCGCTACGTCGATCCGGACGTGGCGGCCAAGGAAGGCTTCCTGAGCAAGCTGCTGAGCTTTGGTTCCTCGACCGACAAGGCCAAGGAAGCCCAGCGCTTCCGCGTCACCGTCAAGGCCGCCCCAGGCGCCACGAGCAGCCAGGTCACGGTGCAAAACAACGAGGGCAAGCCGGAAACCTCGCCGACCGGCGCCAAGATCCTCAAGCTGTTGAGCGAAGAACTGAAGTAAGCAAGCTGTTCCAATAAAAAAACCGGCTGAGAAGCCGGTTTTTTTATGTCCGTGCCCGATGCGTCGCGCGGCATACGGACGAAAAAAAACCGGTCCCGAAGGACCGGTCTTTCTAGCGGGCGCTAAATTACTTAGCAGCAGCCGATGCAGCCGAAGCAGCGGTCGAAGCAGCGGCCGAAGCGGCAGCAGCAGCGTCAGCAGCGGTCGAAGCAGCCGAAGCGGCGGTAGCGGCGGCAGCAGCAGCGTCAGCAGCAGCTGGAGCAGGAGCGTCAGCAGCAGGAGCGGCTGGAGCAGCAGGAGCTTCCATAGCTGGAGCTGGAGCAGCAACTGGCTCTTCTTTTTTCGAGCAAGCAGCCAGGGAAACGGCCAGCAGGGCGGCGATCAGGATGGATTTTTTCATGGGAGTTCCTTTAATAATTTCGCTATTCGGCGAGTGTTGGTGCGATGAATAATTACCGGTAATTATCGCTCATAGGGAAGTCTCGACAGCTTACATACCGTAATAAGGTGTGCCAGACAATGGAAACGACCTGGGGCAGATAATATAGCGAAATTTATAGGTTCGCAATAGAAACACAGTTGATTTCACACAGTTT
>CAMLHI010000545.1 GCA_946479705.1 uncultured Oxalobacteraceae bacterium | reverse complement strand
TGTGGTCTTCGCACACGGCGATCAGGCGGGCACGCGGCGCGTCGAGCACGAAGTCGGCGTAGCGCAGGGCCGGATCGGCACACAGCAGGCGCGGCGCGGCACCGTCCTCGGCGACGTACAGGCCGTTGTCCGGCTGGTTGGAGAAAACCACCGCGCCGCCGGCCACATGCCAGGCGCCGCCGCCGTATTCATGCACGCGGGTGCGTACATTGAACGGCGCCGGGGTCAGCTCGGCCAAGGCACCGCCGCGCTGGCGCAGCAGGGTGCTGCGGCCGCCTTCGCCGGGGCGTCCCTCCAGCCAGTAGAGATCGTCCCCGTCCACCGCCAGTTGCGACAAGGGCAGGGAGCCGGCCGCGACCACCTGCGCCGCGATGGGCGATGGCCATAGACCATGGACGGCAAGGGTTTTGTCGGTAGTCGATGTCATGGGGGCGCTCGCACGGCAAGCCGGGTGGGGAAAGCAGGGATTTTACTCGCCCGCGGCGGTGCGCGCCACGGCGCGCGCGACAAGGCCGGCGCTGCCACGGGGAATGCGATAATAGCCGTTTATTTCCGCTTCCGATTGCCGTCCATGCCACAATTCGCTCCGCTCAAGAATGACACCTTCCTGCGCGCGCTGCTGCGCCAGCCGACCGATTACACGCCGGTGTGGCTGATGCGCCAGGCCGGCCGCTACCTGCCGGAATACCGTGCCACGCGCGAACGTGCCGGTTCCTTCATGGGCCTGGCCAAGAATCCGGACCTGGCCACCGAAGTGACCCTGCAGCCGATCGACCGCTACGCGCTGGACGCCTCGATCCTGTTTTCCGACATCCTCACGGTGCCCGACGCGATGGGCTTGGGCCTGTATTTCGTCGAAGGCGAAGGCCCCAAGTTCGAGCGTCCGCTGCGCACCGAGGCCGACATCATGGCCCTGCGCGCGCCCGACATGGCCAGCCTGGACTACGTGTTCAAGGCGGTGACCTCGATCCGCACGGCGCTGGACGGGCGCGTGCCGCTGATCGGCTTTTCCGGCAGCCCGTGGACGCTGGCCTGCTACATGGTCGAAGGCGGCGGCTCCAAGGAATTCCACACGATTAAGAAGATGCTGTACAAGCGCCCGGACCTGATGCACCACATCCTGGCGACCAACGCCGCCGCGGTGGCCGAATACCTCAACGCCCAGATCGACGCGGGCGCGCAGGCCGTGATGATCTTCGACTCGTGGGGCGGTGCGCTGGCCGACGGCGCCTACCAGACCTTCTCGCTGCAGTATATGCAGCAGGTGCTCGGCCAGCTCAAGCGCGAGAAAGACGGCGTGCGCATCCCGGCGGTGGTGTTCACCAAGGGCGGCGGCCTGTGGCTGGACCAGATCGCCGATATCGGCGCCGACGCGGTCGGCCTGGACTGGACCGTCAATCTGGGCGAAGCGCGCGCGCTGGTGGGCCACAAGGTCGCCCTGCAGGGCAACCTCGATCCGGCCATCCTGTTCGCCACGCCCGAGCAGATCCGCGCCGAGGTCGAAGCCAGCCTGACCAGCTACGGCACCCCGTCCGAGGGCGCCGGCCACGTGTTCAACCTGGGCCACGGCATTTCACAATTCACGCCGCCGGAATCGGTCACCGCGATGGTCGATGCGGTGCATGCATTCAGCCGCAAACAGCGCGCCGCCGCATAAATAATCCCCTTGCGGCGCGGGCCATTATGCACCCGCGCCGCATGCTGCAATGCGCAAGGGAAAATCCCACTTATGCACAGATTTCAGATATGAAACTGTCATCGCGCATAAGATGCCGACTAAAATTGCAATATTTTAAGCCTTTGATTGTAAAGACTTTTTTATTATATTTTGCTGAGCTGCACAAGCATTAAGCAGGCAATCTCCCGAGTGAAACGGGGCAATCCGGGGCATTGTCCACAAAGTTATCCACAAGCAGTGTGGATAATGAAAAAAAGCCCTTGGTTTACCGGCACTTAGCCGAACTGTTGATGTTTTACATGAGGTTGTTGCTGCGTTGCATGAATATTTGATATGGTTTATCGCGTGCAAGGAAGTGCGGCGGATAAGCAAAGCGGTCAGGCCGGTTTCATCGAATAGTCATGCCTTTCAGGCAAAAATCAGGCGGAAATCGGCGTTCCGCGAAGTAAAAAATCGTTACTTATGCACAGATGCCGATTAAAGAATGTATTTTCGCCCGCTCTAGGTACGGTTTTTTAAGTGCTTGTTTTTAAACGAAAAAATTTTCTTAATTTGACGTGCTTGAACGCAATATTTGCGCTGCGTCAAATGCCAGGCTCACGGCTGAGCAGGTTGTTCACAAAGTTGTCCACAGTTTGACCCTCCCGCCGGGGATCAGTGCATAAGTGCTGCGATTCCGGCGATTTCTTGCTCCAAAAATGGTCCAGATGGCGTACTGCATTCTCCACATCGCGCTCGATACGCCGCTCAACAGCTGTTTCGACTACCGCTGGCCCTGCGTCCCGGGCGAGGAACCGCTGCCCGGCCAGCTGGCCCTGGTCAATTTCGGCAACCGCGAGGTGGTCGGGCTGATTATCGCGATCCGCTCGACCACCGAGGTCCCGGCCGACAAGCTCAAGGACGCGCTGGCGGTGCGCAGCCAGCTGGCGCCGCTGACGCCGGCGTGGATCGCCCTGGCCGCCTTTGCCGCCGACTATTACCAGCGTCCGCTCGGTGAAGTCGCCCTGCCCGGCCTGCCCAAGAACCTGCGCGTGCTGACCACGGTGGCGCTCGACCGCGCCCT
>CAMLHI010000544.1 GCA_946479705.1 uncultured Oxalobacteraceae bacterium | reverse complement strand
CTAGCCGACCAGCCCCGGGATGCCGGTGAAGACCTGGCGCATGTAGTCGAGCATCACGGCCAGCATCCACGGGCCGGCCACCACCAGGGCGACGAAAATGCCGATCAGCTTGGGAATGAAGGACAGGGTCGCTTCGTTGATCTGGGTGGCGGCCTGGAAGATCGAGACCACCAGGCCGATGATCAGCGCCACCAGCAGCATGGGCGCGGCTACCATCAGGGTCACTTCCATGGCCGTGCGGCCCATCGTCATTACGCTCTCGGGTGTCATGGCCGTTCCTAGTAAAAGCTTTGCGAGAGGGAGCCGAGCAGCAGCTGCCAGCCATCGACCAGCACGAACAGCATCAGCTTGAAGGGCAGCGAGATCACCGCCGGCGACATCATCATCATCCCCATCGACATGAGCACGCTGGCCACCACCATGTCGATGATCAGGAAGGGGATGAAGATCGCGAAGCCGATCTGGAACGCGGTCTTGAGTTCACTGGTGACGAAGGAGGGAATCAGCACGCGCAGCGGGATATCCTCGGGACCCTGCAGGGCCGGGCTGCGCGAGATCTTGACGAACATGGCCAGGTCGGTCTGGCGCGTCTGCTTGACCATGAAGGTCTTGAGCGGCGCCACCGCGCGGTCCATCGCTTCGCCCATCTGGATCTTGTTTTCCTGCAGCGGCTGATAGGCGTCGGTGTAGATCTTGTCGAACACCGGCCCCATGACGAACAGGGTCAGGAACAGCGCCAGCCCGACCATCACCTGGTTGGGCGGGGCCGACTGGGTACCCAGCGCCTGGCGCAGCAGCGACAGCACGATGATGATGCGGGTGAAGCTGGTCATCATCAGCAGCGCGGCCGGCAGGAAGGACAGGGCCGTCATCAGCAGCAGGGTTTGCACCGGCAGCGAGTAGGCGGTGCCGCCGCCCGGCGCCGGGGCGCTGGTGAAGGCGGGGATGCCCGGCGCGGCCAGCGCGGCCAGCGGCACGCCGAACACGCACAGCGCCATCATGGCGCGGGAAAGAAGCAGCTTGGTTTGCATGGCGGTCCGGTTACTTGCGTTTTTCGATGGTTTGCTTGAGCCACTCCGAAAAGCTGGAGGCTGAAGGCGCGTAGGCGTCGAGCACCGCGGGGCCGGGCGTCTCGGTCTGGCGCGGCAGGGTGGCGAGGGCGTTGACCCGTCCCGGCGAGGCGCCGACCACGATCCACTGTTCGCCCACTTCGACCACGATCACGCGTTCGCGCCCGCCCAGGTTGAGCGCGCCGACGATGCGCAGGTGCGCGCTCTGGCCGACATGGCGGGGACCGTGGCGCTTGAGGAACCAGGCCAGCGCGAACAGCAGGCCGAGCACCACGCACAGGCCGAAGATGGTTTGCATCAGGCCGCCGGCCGAGGGCGCGGCGGGACTGGCCTGCACGGCCGGCGCCACGCGCGGCAGAGGCGCCGCAGCAGGCGCCGCAGCAGGTGCTGCAGCAGGTGCGGGTGCCTCGGTAGCGGCAGCAAGGGGAGCAGGGACGTCCGCCGCGGCGGCGGGAACGGCAGCGGCGGCCGAAGCGGGGACGGGGGCCGGATCGGCCGCCATGGCGCTGCCGGCCAGCGCGGCGGCCAGCAGGAGGGCGAGCAGGGGGCGCGCCCTCATTTATTGAGTTTGCGGATGCGTTCGGACGGCGTGATGATGTCCGTGAGGCGAATCCCGAACTTGTCGTTCACCACCACCACCTCGCCCTGGGCGATCAGGCAGCCGTTGACCAGCACGTCCATCGGCTCGCCGGCCAGGCCGTCCAGTTCGACCACCGAACCCTGGGCCAGCTGCAGCAGGTTCTTGATGGCGATCTTGGTGCGTCCCAGTTCCACCGTCAGCTGGACCGGGATATCGAGGATGAAGTCGATGTCGTTGGGCGTGTCGGTCTTGGTGCCCTTGTTGGAGAAATCCTTGAACACGGCGGCGCTGGCGGCCTGGTTCTGCAGCGCCTCGGCTTCGGCCTTGGCCTGCTCGGCAATCGCCGCGCCCCAGTCATCGTCCATGCTTTGGTCGTCTTGGATGTCGGACATGATGTTCTCCTGTGTTATTTCGTATCGGCGTTGGCGAGCAGCTTCTCGACTTTCAACGCATATTGGCCATTGAGCACGCCGTAGGTGCACTCCATCACCGGCACGCCGTCGACGGTGGCCTCGATCTGTTCGGACACGGTCAGGGGAATGATATCCCCAACCTTCATATTGAGGATGTCGTCGAACGAAGCGCGCCCGTAGCCGAGCGTGGCGACCAGTTCGACTTCGGCGATCTGGATCTGCTGCGTCATCAGGCGGATCCAGCGCTTGTCCACTTCCAGCGCCTCGCCCTGCAGGCTGGAGGTGAGCGCGTCGCGGATCGGTTCGATCATCGAGTACGGCATGCAGAAGTGGATCTGGCCCGACACCGAGCCCAGTTCCACCGTGAAGGTCGACGACACCACCACTTCGTTGGGCGTGGCGATGTTGGCGAACTGGGTGTTCATCTCGGAGCGGATGTATTCGAATTCGACCGGGAACACCGGCTCCCACGACTTGGTGTAGGCCTCGAAGACGATGTCGAGGATGCGCAGGATGATGCGCTGCTCGGTCTGGGTAAAGTCGCGCCCTTCGACCCGGGTGTGGAAGCGGCCGTCGCCGCCGAACAGGTTATCGACCAGCAGGAACACCAGGCCCGGATCGAACACCATCAGCGCGGTGCCGCGCAGGGGCTTCATGTGCACCAGGTTCAGGTTGGTCGGCAC
>CAMLHI010000543.1 GCA_946479705.1 uncultured Oxalobacteraceae bacterium | reverse complement strand
ATCAGCCCGCGGTCGTCGAGAAAATGCGCGACCTCGGACACCATGGCCTTCGACTGCCCCGGCATCAGCCATTCCAGATAACGCCGCAAGGTGCCCAGCAGTTCGGCCGGGTCGATGAAGTGCGACAGCGCCACCACGACCAGCATCAGGAAGGGCACGATCGACAGCAGCGAATAATAGGCCACCGCACCGGCCAGCAGCAGCCCCTGGTTGGCGCGAAAGCCGCTCAGGCATTGCCACGCAAAGGCGAGCGGATGGCTGAAGATGTAGGCGTTGGCGCGGCGCGTGACCTGGCGCAGCTTCATCGTGCCAGCCGCAGGCCGGTGAACTGCCAGCGCGCCCCTGCCGGGAAGAAGTTGCGGTAGCTGGCGCGCGCATGGCCGGGCGGCGTGGCGGCCGACGAACCGCGCAGCACGTATTGGTTGACCATGAACTTGCCGTTGTATTCGCCCAGCGCGCCCTCGGCGCAGGCATAGCCGGGATACGGGGCGTAGCTGCTGCCGGTCCACTGCCAGCAGTGGCCGAACAGCTGCTCGGCGCCGCCGTGGGCGGCCGCTACTTCCCACTCGGCCTCGGTGGGCAGGCGCGCGCCGGCCCAGTGGGCGTAGGCGTCGGCTTCGTACAGCGACAGGTGCGTCACCGGCCGCGCCGGATCGAGCGGCACCAGTCCGTGCAGGGTGAATTCGTGCCAGGCGCCGGCCGCGTCGCGCTGCCAGTAGGGCGGATGCCCCCAGCGCTCCCTGCCCACGCAGTCCCAGCCATCGGACAGCCACAAGGCCGGATCGGCATAGCCGCCCGCCTCGATGAAGGACAGGTACTCGCCGTTGGTGACCAGGCGCGAGGCCAGCGCGAACGGCGCCAGCTGCACGCGGTGGCGTGGCAGCTCGTTGTCGAAGCAGAAGCCGTCGCCGTCGAAGCCGATGTCGGCCGGACCGCCGTCGAAGCCGATCCAGCGCAGCGGCGCGCCGGCCGCCTCAGGCCGCGCCGCCGCGCTGCTGTAGACCGGCCGCAGCGCGTTCTGCGCCAGCAGGTGCAGCACGTCGGTGAGGATCAGTTCCTGGTGCTGCTGCTCGTGCTGCATGCCCAGCACCAGCAGGCGCTCAAGCGCCGCGTCGCCGGGACGCCGTGCCATCAGCCGCGCGATGCGCGCATCGACGTCGACGCGGTAGGCGCGCACCTCGCGCATCGACGGGCGCGTGAGCAGGCCGCGCTGGGCGCGCGGGTGGCGCGCGCCGATGCCGTTGTAGTAGGAATTGAACAGGAAGCGGAAGGCCGGGTGAAACGGCGCGAAATCGTCCTCGTAGGCTTCCAGGATGAAGGTCTCGAAGAACCAGGTGGTGTGCGCCAGGTGCCACTTGACGGGACTGGCGTCCGGCATCGACTGGGCGCCGCAGTCTTCGTCCGAGAGCGGCTCGGCCAGCATCAGCGAGCGGCGGCGGACGGCGTCGTAGTCGCGCGCGCGCATGGTCAGCCCGGAATCGGTCGCGCGTAGATCAGCGCGAACCATTCGTTCGGATCGGTCCACAGCTGCACCGTGCGCAGGCCGGACTGCTCCAGCAGGCCGACTGCAGCGCTCTGGCGGTACTTGTAGCTGTTCTCGGTGTGGATGCGCTCGCCCTTGCTGAAACGCCGCTCGCCGCCCGGCCAGAACACGGTCAGCTCTTCGACCGCTTCCAGGTGCATTTCGATGCGGCTTTCGCCGGCGTTGAAGAAGCCGCGGTGGCGCCACTGGCGCACGTCGAAATCGGCGCCGATCAGGCCATTCACGTGCCGCAGCAGGTTGAGGTTGAAGGCGGCGGTGACGCCCAGCGCATCGTCATAGGCCGCGTCGAGCACGCTATGGTCCTTGACCAGGTCGATACCGATCAGCAGGCCGCCCTCGCTGTCGCACTGGGCGCGCACGCGCCGCAGGAAGGCGCGCGCCTCATCCGGGCTGAAATTGCCGATCGACGAGCCGGGGTAAAAGAACAGGCGCTTTTCCTGCCGCACCGTGTCGGGCAGCTCCAGCCGGCTGGAAAAATCCAGCCCCAGCGCGCTCATCTCGATGTGCGGAAAGCGCTGCTGCAGGCGTTCGACGGCCCCGCGCACGAAATCGGCCGAAATGTCCACCGCCACGTACTGGGCCGGATGCAGCAGGGGAAACAGCGTGGCGGCCTTGGCGCAATTGCCCGCGCCCAGGTCGATCAGGGTGCTGCCGCTACCGGCCACGCGGGCCAGTTCGGCCCCGTAACGGGCCACGATGGCAGCCTCGGTACGCGTGGGGTAATATTCGGGCAGTTCGCAAATGGCTTCGAACAGCTTGCAGCCGAGCGCGTCGTACAGGAACTTGGGCGAGATCTGCGCGCCCGGCGCGCTCAGCCCGGCGATCAGTTCGGCTTGCACGGCAGGCGTTGCCAGCGCGGAGAGGATGTCGTTGGGGCTGCTTTTTGGCATCATATTCGTCGGCCTTGCCTCTGGCTAGTTGGCGTTTTTGCTATCATAGCCGATTATGCGTTCCGGATTCGTTCGCAACGCGCCATGCGTTTTTCCACCTTCCTCAAGGAATTTATGACTATGCTTCGCTCCCTGAAATCCGTCCTGACCGCCGGCCTGCTGTTCGCCGCCGCCGCGTCGGCCCTGGCCCAGGTCACCCCCGGTGTCCTGAAAGTGTCCGCCATTCCGGACGAAGCGCCCACCGAACTGCAGCGCAAGTTCAAGCCGCTGGGCGACTACCTGGCCAAGGCCACCGGCCTGAAAGTGGAATTCAC
>CAMLHI010000542.1 GCA_946479705.1 uncultured Oxalobacteraceae bacterium | reverse complement strand
AAGGGCGCACGATCCTACCTCCTAAGATGGGAAATTCTAGTGCCCATTAGAAACACTCCTGAGGTGGTCGATGCTGATCTTTATCGTCTTCTTGTACTTTTGTGCGGCCTGCGGCCTCGGCTGGCTGGCGCTGTTTCCTTCCGGCCGCGATGTCCTGCTGCAGGGCTGGCGCAGGACGGGCGCGCGCTGGTCGGCCCGGCGCGGCCGCTGGACCCGGACACGGCGGCAGGCCAGCCGTGCGATCGGGCAGGGCGTGCACACCAGGCTGCGCCGTATCGCGGCCTTGCTGCGCCGCCACTGGCCGTATGCCCTGGGCGCGCTGGCGCTGGTGCTCATCCCCAGCGCGATCGCGCTGGTGCTCAGCAGCCCGGCCATGCTGCCGGTGTATGAAGACGACAACTGGGTGCCCGACAGCCACATCGCCGCGCTACTCCACGGCGAACAGCTGGTGCCGCCGGCGCCGCTGCCGCCGCTGGCTTTCACCACGCAGGAAGTGGCCTTGATCCGGCCCATGCTGGTCGACGCCAGCCGCAATTGGACCCAGCTGCAGCCCGAGTTCAGTCAGCGCCTGCTGGTGGTGTTCAAGATCATGAAGGAGCATGGCTACGACATGGCCTTGCTGGAAGGCTATCGCAGCCCGGAACGCCAAAACCTGCTGGCCGGCATGGGCTCGAACGTCACCAACGCGCGCGCCTTCCAGAGCTATCACCAGTTCGGCCTGGCCGCCGATTGCGCCTTCTGGCGTGACGGCAAACTCATCATTTCCGAAAAAGATCCCTGGGCCATGCAGGGCTACAAGCGGTACGGCGAAGTGGCCGAGTCGGTCGGCCTGACCTGGGGCGGACGCTGGACCATGATGGATTTCGGTCACACCGAATTGCGCGTGAAGGGCCTCATCCGTCAATGAATTGCCGTGGGCCAAGCCGGTTGCTGGGGATCAAACTTGCCACAGGGGAATGGTGCCAACATTGCCTGCCGGATTCAAGTTCCTCAACCTTTCCTGGACGCTCCCGACTATGGCCCGACTATGGCAGTTCCTCACCGACAGCCGCGTACTCGGCGTGCTCGGTCTGGCCGCGCTTGCGGCATTCCTCTTTCTGGGCGCCGATGTCCTGCACATCGCGGCCGTGTGGGCGGCGCTGGCCGTGCTGGGCCTGCTCGTGCTGTGCGGCCTGTTCCTGCTGGGACGCCGGCACTACCGCCAGCGCGCCGCCGCTGCCCTGAACGCCGCCGTGCTGCCGAACCGGATGGACGGCGACAAGGAAGTGGCAGTCTTGCGCAAGGGCATGGAAGAGGCCATCCAGACCATCAAGACCTCCAAGCTGGGCCTGGTCAGCGGCGCCGCCGCCCTGTATGAATTGCCGTGGTATATGGTGATCGGCAACCCGGCGGCGGGCAAGAGCAGCGCTATCGGCCGTTCCGGCTTGCAGTTTCCCATCGCCGGCATCAAGGCCGTGCAGGGCGTTGCCGGCACCCGCAACTGCGACTGGTTCTTCACCACCGACGGTATCCTGCTCGACACCGCCGGCCGCTATTCGGTCGAAGCGAGCGAGCGCAGCGAATGGTTCGACTTCCTCGACCTGCTGCGCAAGCACCGGCCGCGCGCGCCCATCAACGGCATCCTGATCGCCGTCAGCGTCGCCGAACTGACCGGCAGCAATGCCCCGGCCGCCATCGAGCTGGCCAGGAACCTGCGCACCCGCGTGCAGGAATTGACCGAACGCCTGGGCGTGTTCGCCCCGGTCTATGTGGTGTTTACCAAGGTCGACCTGATCGCCGGCTTTCGCGACTTCTTCCACGCCAGCGAGCGTGCCGAGCGCGAGCGTGCCTGGGGCGCCACCATCCGCTACAACCGCCGCAGCTCGCCGCAAGATGTGCTGGCCTTTTTCGACCAGCATTTCGACGAGCTGCACGAGGGCCTGAAGGAAATGAGCCTGGCCAATATGGCCGGCAACCGCAGCGCCGCCATGCGTCCCGGGGTGTTTACCTTCCCGCTGGAATTTGCCTCGATCAAGAGTCCGCTGCGCGCCTTCCTGGCCACCCTGTTCGAAGAGAATACCTACCAGTTCCGCCCGGTATTCCGCGGCTTCTATTTCACCAGCGCCCTGCAGGAAGGCGACGTGAAGGACTTGTCGGCACCGCGGGTGGCGCGCCGTTTCGACCTCGACCTGCGTGCCGGCAAGGCAGCCGAAGAAGGTGAGCAGGGCGGCTTCTTCCTGCTCGACCTGTTCCGCAACATCATTTTCGCCGACAAAGACCTGGTGGCGCGCTACACCGCCCCCACCGCCGCGCGCCTGAAATATGGCGTCTTTTTCGCCGCCACCGTCCTGCTCGGCTGCGCTCTGGGCGGCTGGAGCTGGTCCTACATGGGCAACAAGCAGCTGGCCGCCAACGTCCAGGCCGACCTCGCCAAGGTGCTCAAGCTGCAGGAGCGGCGCGGCGATCTGCAGTCGCGTCTGGAAGCGCTGGACATCTTGCAGGACCGCATCGCCCAGCTGGAGAAATACCGGGCCGACACCCCGCTGGCCCTGTCCTTCGGCCTCTACCAGGGTGACGCGCTGGAGCGCAAATTGCGCAAGGAATATTTCGCCGGCGTGAGCCAGGTGATGCTGCAGCCGGTCGCGGCCGGCATCGAGGCCTTGCTGAGCGATATGAACGCCAACCCCGCCCAGCTCAGCCAAAAGCCGGCCGCGGCGGCGCCGGCGCGGCCCGGCCAGCCCTACCAGGACGCTTCGCCGGCCAGCTACGACGAT
>CAMLHI010000541.1 GCA_946479705.1 uncultured Oxalobacteraceae bacterium | reverse complement strand
CCGGCTTGCCCTTGCCCTTGGCCAGCACGATGGCGTCCTGGCGGATCGGGGAATACAGCGAGGCGGGAACCACCCAGGCCGAGCCGGACTTGAGCTTGCCATTGTCGAACACCTGCGACATGGCCACAAAGCCGAGCTGCGCATTGCCCGAGGCGATGAACTGGTAGGTCTGGGCGATGTTCTCGCCCTGCACGAACTTGGGCGTGACGGCGGCCAGCAGCCCAAGCTTGTCGAGCGCTTCGACGGCGGCGGCGCCGTAGGGAGCCACCTTCGGGCTGGCGATGGCCAGATGGGTGAATCTCCCGGCCTTGAGCACCTGGGCGTCGGCCACGCCAGGCTGGGCACTCCACAGCACCAGCTTGCCGATGGCGTAGGTGAAGCGGGTAGCGGGCACGCCCGCGCCTTCCTTTTCCAGCCGGGCCGGCGTGTCGTCGTCGGCCGCCAGCAGGATATCGAAGGGCGCGCCATTGTTGATCTGGGCGTAGAACTTGCCGGTGGCGCCCACCGTGGCGAGCACTTTGTGGCCGCTGGCGCGCTCGAAACCGGCGGCCAATTCCTTCATCGGCGCGGCGAAGTTGGCGGCCACGGCGACCTGTACTTCATCGGCATGGCAGGCCACGGGCAGCAGCGCGAACAACAGCAGGACGGGCAGTCGGGACATGCAGGGCTCCAAGGGAAAGAGCTTCGTATACTGCCATATCCCGGACGATTGCGGCAGGGCCGCCTGCTTCAGTCGTCCGGACGCAGCCAGATGGCCTGGCCGCCCGAGGCCAGCAGCGGTGCGTCGATCTTGCTGGCGGACGTGACCTTCAGCTGGGTCAGGCCGACCCTGGTGGCGCTGGCCGCCTTGGGGTCGTCGGCATATACGGTGGCCAGGTAGCGCCGACCCTTGGGCAGGAAGTCGAGCTTGACGCTCAGGCTGCGCGCGGCCGTATTGGTGATGGTGCCGACGAACCACTGCTCGCCCTTGCGGCGCGCGGTGCTGACGAATTGGCCCGGCGCGCCCTGCAGCACCCGCGTTTCATCCCAGGTGGTGGGAATCCGGTCCCAGTATTCCAGTTCCGGCTCGTGCTGCGACAGCTCGGGGCGGTCGTACCAGTACAGGGTTTGCAGCGGGCTGTAATAGATCGCCGCCAGGGCCAGCTGGTGCGCGTGGGTGGTCTTGATGCGCGCATCGTAATAGCAGATGGTGTAGTCGGCCGCGCCGGCGATGAAGCGGGTGAAGGGCAGTACGGTGTTGTGGGTGGCATCCGGCATCTCCTCGTTGCCGCGGATGCCTTCGGCGGTGATCAGGTTGGGCCAGGTGCGCTGCTCGCCGGTGGGACGCCAGTCGTCGTGGATGTTGACCATGATGCCCGCCTCGGCGGCCTGCTGCACGGCCTTTTCCAGCCAGGTGGTCCAGCGGTGCGAGCCGACCTGCACGAAACCGAACTTGACGCCCTTGACGCCCCACTCGCGGTAAGTCTTGAAAAGCGTGTCGGACTGGGCCAGCAAGCCTTGCTGGTTCACGTACAGCCACACGCCGATGCCCTTGGCGCGCGCGTACTCGATGATGGCCGGCAGGTCGAAGTCGGGAATGGCGACCCTGGTGGCGTCCGAATCGAAGGAAAAGGCGTTGCCGTACCACTTCCAGTCGAACAGGATGTATTGCAGCTGGTGGCGCGCGGCGAAGTCGATATTGGCCCTGGCGTCGGCGGTGGTCTGGCGCATCACGCGCATGATCTTGCCGGGCACGATGAAGCGCTCGTCGGCGATGCGCGAAGGCTCGTTCAGGTTGAGGATGAAGTAGTTGTGTTCGACCAGGGCGCCGGGCGACTCGGCCACCATGATGCCGCGCCACGGAGTGGAGAAGGGCGAGATCAGGTCGGCCGCTTCGTGCATGGCCGTGACCAGGGTGTCCTGCTTGCTTGGGTGCAGCTTGAACTTGGTGCGTGCGTAGTCGACCATGCGCGCTTCCAGCAGGGCCAGGTGCAGCCCGTCCGGCAGTTCCACGGTCAGCGGGCGTTCGCTCTGGTCGGGCCAATCCCGCAGCGGCAACAGGGAATAGGGCGCCTGGGCCCAGCCGTGGTACCAGGCCTTGCTGCCCTGCGGCAGCGCGAACTCGGTGTTTTCCTGGGTGATGCGGTAGTAGCTGCCCTTCGCGTTTTCCGGGAACACGTAGCGCAGCGCCACGCCCTCGTCGTAGGCGCGGAACTCGATGGCCATCGGGTAGATCGGATTGTCGTCCTTGACCAGCTCGACGCGCATGGCATTGTAGTGGTCGCGGATGCTGGCCGTCTCGCCCATGCGCGGAGTCCAGCGGGTGTCGCTGCTGCTGCGCTGGACGGCGCGGATGGCCAGGTTCTCGAACCATCTGGCGTGGCGGTCGACCTTGAGCGCCATGGCTTGCTCGGACAGGTGATTGTCCAGTTGCAGGTCGAGCAGGGATTCGCGGATCACCGGGCGCGCTTTGTAGGCCACGGTGTAGTGCAGGGTGTGGGTGCCGTCCGGCGCGCTCTTTCGATAGAACTCCAGGGTGAGCTTGCCGTCGGGCGAGTGCAGGCTGGCGCGGCTGGCCGGGTCGATCGCCTGGGCGAGGGCGGCGCCCGCCAGCAGCAGGCCGGCCAGGACGATCGACAGTCGTTTCATGGCGCGCGTTCGATGACTGCGAGGGCGTCGTAGCAAGCCCCCATGGTGTGATAGTCGACTTTACCGGCAGGGCTTTTTTCGTCGCTCAGCTTTTCATTGCTGAAGCTGAGGATACGATACCAGGCGCCGTAGC
>CAMLHI010000540.1 GCA_946479705.1 uncultured Oxalobacteraceae bacterium | reverse complement strand
GAGATCGAGGAGACCTTGCCGAGCGAGCCGAGCTTCTTTTCGACATTGCCCAGCCAGTGCAGTTCCTTGTCCGAGTCGAACAGGAAGTTCAGGAAAACCAGCAGCAGGAACATGCCGCCGAAGGCCGCCACTTCAGCGTGGTGGGCGGTCAGGTGGGCCGAGTAGGCTTTCGGGTCGGACAGTGCCAGGTTCCACACTTCCACCAGGCCCAGGTCGGCCGCGGCCGCCACGATCACCAGCGGGAACAGCAGGCGCATACCGAACACGGCAATCAGGATGCCCAGTCCCAGGAACAGCTTTTGCCAGAACGGGTTCCAGGTCTTGAGCACGGAGGCGTTGACGACTGCGTTGTCGAACGACAGCGACACTTCCATGATCGCCAGGATCAGCGCGATACCGAAGGCCGACAGCGCGCCGGCCATGCCGTGGTGGGTGTAGCCCCACCAGCCTGCAACCGCCAAGCAAACGATTGAGACAAGAAATGACACTCTGAAATGCTTCATGATTTGATCTACCTCTCGATATCTAAATGCAACGGGCCCCAGTGTAGGCCCGCGACACCAATTTAAAAATAGGAGATAATGAGACGATTACTTCACTAAAACAGAAGAACATGAAGAATACGGGAATGAATTTCCGCCACCTCTACTACTTTTGGGTGGTGGCCAAGGAGGGCGGAATCACGCGCGCGTCGACCCGTCTGGGCCTGGCGGTGCAGACCATCAGCACCCAGCTGGCCCAGCTGGAACAGTCGATCGGCAAGGCCCTGTTCCACCAGCAGGGACGGCGCCTGGTACTGACCGAGGCGGGCCAGCTGGCCATGGCTTATGCCGACCAGATCTTCCTGCTCGGCGAGCAGATGCAGGAAGCGCTGGGCGAGACCGATAGCGGCAAGGTGCGCCTGACGGTCGGCATTTCCGATTCCCTGCCCAAGCTGACCGCTTTCCGCCTGCTGGAGGCGACCCTGCACCTGCCCAAGCCGGTGCGGCTGGTGTGCTATGAAGACCAGTTCGACGCGCTGCTGGCCGACCTGGCCCTGCACAAGCTGGACGTGGTGCTGACCGACCGCGCGGTGCGCTCGGGCACCACCCTGCGCGTGTTCAGCCACCTGCTGTTCGAGAGCGAGACGGTCGTGGTGGGCGCGCCGGCCCTGGCGGACGTGTACGCGGGAGCCTTCCCCGGCAATCTCAACGGGGCGCCCTTCCTTCTGCCGACACGCAACAATGCCCTGCGCGGACGCATCGACGAGTGGTTCGAGCTGCACAATGTGCGGCCGGACATCGTCGGCGAGTTCGAGGACAACGCGCTGCTCAATACCTTCGGACGGCGCGGCACCGGCCTTTACTTCGCGCCGGCGGCGCTGGCGGGGGACCTGGCAGAGCAATTCGGGGCCGTGCTGGTGGGCCGCGTGCCGCAGGTGCGCGAACAGTTCTATGCCATCTCGAACGAACGCAAGATCAAGCATCCCGCGGTCGAAGCGATCCTTTCCGCCGTGCATGGTGGTGTCTTCAGCACGACGGGAACGGTACAATGACACTCCCGGCTGACTTAGCCTGCGATAACAATAACTATGCTTAACGTCCTGTTCGTCCTGCTCGCCCTGTTTCTGGTCGTGCTCAACGGCTTTTTCGTGGCGGCCGAATTCGGCATCGTCACCTTGCGCAAGACCCGGGTGCGGGCCATCGCCAAGACCCAGGGACTACGCGGACGCATCCTCGGCAAGGTGCACAGCCAGCTCGACGCTTATCTGTCCGCCTGCCAGCTGGGTATTACGCTGGCCTCGCTGGGCCTGGGCTGGGTGGGCGAACCGGCTTTCGCCGGCCTGCTCGAACCGATCCTGCATGTGGTGGGTATCAGCTCGGCGGCCGTCATCCACGGCATCTCGATCGCGGTGGCCTTCAGCGTGATTTCCTTCCTGCACATCGTAGTGGGCGAACTGGCGCCCAAGTCGCTGGCGATCCGCAATCCGGAAGCCATCGGCCTGTGGAGCGCCCTGCCCCTGTATGGCTTTTACTGGGGCATGTACCCGGCCATCTGGCTGCTCAACGGCAGCGCCAACATGGTGCTGCGCCTGGTCGGCCTGGCCGGCACCGGCGGCCACGATGCGCACTACTCCACCGAAGAACTCAAGCTGATCCTGCGCACTAGCCAGCCGGGCGAAAAGTTCACCCGAGACGAGCGCCACATCCTGGCCCAGTCGCTGGACTTCTCGCAGATGTCGGTGTCGGACCTGATGCGGCCGATTAATGAAGTGATCGCCCTGTATGCCGACCAGAGCCTGGAAGAAAACATGCAGACGGTGGTGCGCAACCGCTTTTCGCGCTACCCGTATTTCGATGTGAACAATGAAGACGTACTGGGCATCATTCACTTGAAGGATTTGTTCTTTGCCCAGCAGACCGGCAAGCCGATTACCGACCTGACCCAGTTCCTGCGCCCGGTGGAAACCGTGTCGGCGCGCACCCCGGCGCAGCAGATGTTCCGGCGCTTTCGCGACGGCGCGCCGCACTTCGCGCTGATCGGCGAGAAGGGCAAGCGCCCGGTCGGCTTCATCACGCTCGACAATCTGCTCGGCGCCATGGTGGGCGAGATCCGCGACGAATTCCGCCTCAACGAAAACGACTGGCTGCGCCAGCCGGACGGCACCCTGGTCGGCAAGGCCAGCCTGCCGATCTTTTCGCTCGAACGCATCCTGGGCATCGACATCGACAATGAAACCCTGGGCCTGGACGAGGTCGAATCGGTGGGCGGCCTGCTGATGGT
>CAMLHI010000539.1 GCA_946479705.1 uncultured Oxalobacteraceae bacterium | reverse complement strand
GCGAAGCGCGACCGGATCATCGGTTCGATCGCGATTTTCACGCCGATGGCGATGATCACCAGCGGCCAGCTGTTGAAGAAGGTCAGTCCGTACATATGCTCGAAGACGGCGAACAGCCACAGGCCGATGAACATTTCCCACAGCCCGGCGGAAAAATGCCGCGCGGTGGGATAGCCGACCATCTTGTTCATCCCGACGACCACCAGCACCAGGGGCGCGTAATGCCAGAGATGCTCGACCTGGACGACGTCGATATTGTCCAAAAATAGCACCAGGCCGAAGCCGACGATCACCAGCCCCCACACCAGCTGGCGCCGCCATTCATAAGATCGATCCGTACTCACCTTGCCTCCCCATCGAAAGAATGACGTAACGATAGCGCCTCGGGGAGCGCGGGCCAAGCCTATTTCGGCCAATGGCGGAAGGCGGCCGGTCAATGGCGGCGCCTTCGGCTAACGGCGTGCGCCAATGCGACAAAGCCCGCGCCGATCAACGGTGCGGGCTTTGCGAAAACGGATGCGGTGTGGCGCGCGTCAGGCGGGTGGCAGGAACGGTTCGGCCGAGGGCTGGTTCTTGACCTGGTTGCGGTATTTGGAGCGCGCGATGGCTTGCTTGAGGGCTTCGCGCTCGATGTTCGTGCGCCTGGTTTCCTTTTTCTCTTGCTTGCCGCGGTGCTGGGCTTCGTCTTTATTGCCGATACGATTAGTCATGGTAAGTCCCCTTGTTGTTCAATCAGTTCAGTATGCAAGGACAGCTGCCGATTCCGTATAGGAGCTGGCGACGCGCGCTTGTAGGACTTCACGAACGGCGCGCTGCGGCCGGCCATTTGATGTCCGGATTGAGCAGCCCCCATCCCAGTTCGCGCCGGATTTCTTCCGGCGAGGGTGGCGGCCGTGTATCGCGGGTGCGCCGTTCGAGGTACTCGCGTACCAGATGCTTGGGCGGATGGGTCAAGGTCGTCATGGCAAGCTCCGTGTCGGAATCGCTGCGATGCTGGCGCGCTGCGCCAGCCCCTGAGAATTCTGGTGCCGATCCTTGAGGCGACCGGCTAACCTGCTGAGGAAACCACGTCATCGCCGGCTTCGCCTCGATGCGTTTCACTCACACGCTTTCATCTTAGGTGCGCACGATAGTCGCAACCGTACGTTGCCGCACACTGAACAGAATCGAGGCCGCGACGTGTGCGCACGCGATGTGCGCTGGTGCGCCGATAAAGTCGTGGCCGCGCGTGCGTCGCTGTCCTTTCCAGTCAGCTGCATCGGTGCGCGGCCACGCAAGCGGTCGTCGTCGTCGTCGGCGCGCTGGAGCGTGCGCCTGTTCCCAGCGTAGAAACTGCGAGCGCGACGGTATCCATCCACATCAAACCACGCCCACATCGCCTCCGAATGCGGGCTGGCGGAATATTCCCCGGTTCAATTGATTAAATAGCGCAGCGAATGAATTTAATTTCATCAATTAATTCCGCCAATAAAAGCAAAAGTCAGCCATTGAGGATTCTCAAACCCGCGAATAAACCCCGGCCACATAATCAAATCTCCCAATGACAAAAAGTCTATTTGGAAAAATTTGCATTAATAAAGATCGAATGCATCGGAGCCGGTTTTAGCGTTATTGCGGGCACATTCTTGTTAATCATCAGCGGTGATTCTGCCATGCGGACACTTTCAATCAGGATGCTCGGCCAGCTGTGTTCCGCGCTGGTTTCCATGAATCGCACTGTCAAGATTGCGCTGATGGTGAGTGTCGACCTGGCCGCGCTGCCATTGTGCTTCCTGACCGCCCTGCTGCTGCGCGTCGGCGACCTGCACTTGGCGGCGCGGGTGGGCATGCTGTCCTATCTGGTGGCCGCGGTGGTGACGATCGCGGCGCTGTCGATGTCGGACCTGTACCGGGCCGTGATCCGCTTCATCGACCAGCGCATGCTGATCGGGACCGGACTGGCCCTGGGCGTGGCCGTACTCAGCCTGTACGCCGTGCTGCCGGCCCTGAACGATGTGCATTTCCCCCGCAGCGCCCTGGCCATCTACTGGTTCGTGGTATTTTCCTACGTGGTGGCCTCGCGCCTGGCCATGCGCAAGCTGCTGCGCCAGCATGCCGTCGAGCGCGGCCCCGCCGACCAGCCGGTGGCCATCTACGGCGCCGGCGAACCTGGCGCCCAGCTGGCGTTCACGATGCGGGCCAGCAATGAGTACCGTCCAGTCTGTTTCTTCGACGAAAAGCACGCCCACAACGAGCGCACCATCGCCGGCTTGCGCGTGTTCCACACCGACCGGCTGGTCGAGATGGTCAACACCCTCACCATCCGCTCGATCATCATCGCCGTGCCGCGCGTCTCGCCGCAGCGCCTGCGCGACATCATGCAGCGCATCGCGCACGCCGGCGTGCCCACCCGCATCCTGGGGCGGCTGCTGGCCATGGCGGACGACAAGCCGGATGCCGCGCCCACCATCCGCGATCTGAAGGTGGAAGACCTGCTCGGACGCGCCCCGGTCCCGCCGCGGCACGAGCTGTTCGCCCGTTGCGTGCGCGGCAAGACGGTGCTGGTCACGGGTGCCGGCGGTTCCATCGGCAGCGAACTGTGCCGCCAGATCGTCACACTTGAACCGGCCCAGCTGCACCTGCTCGACCATTCCGAATTCGGCCTGTACACCATCAAGCAGGAGCTGTGCAGCCGATTTCCCCACCTGCCCATCGTCGCCCATCTCGGCTCGGTCTGCAGCGTGCCGCTGGTCGAGCGCATCCTGCAGGACCAGCAGATCGACAC
>CAMLHI010000538.1 GCA_946479705.1 uncultured Oxalobacteraceae bacterium | reverse complement strand
ACTTCCAGCGCCATGCGCCCGACCTGCCCTGCCGCGTCACCGTGCACATCGACGAGGGCAAGCCGGTATTCGAAGCCAAGGGCGAGATCGGCATCCTGCAGTAGAGCGCTTGCCGAATTCCTGGGCTCGCGCTGGTGCGCGATAGAGCATTAATGGCAAGCTTGTGTCGATGATAAGCTAATAATGGGGGGCTCAACAGCGAGTTCCCATGTTCCGTCAGCTTGTTCGCATCGCGCCACCCGCGCTGCTCAGTATCCTGGTCCTGACAGCGTGCGGCGGCGGGGGGAGCTCGGCTTCCCCCACCGCCATACCTGTCCCGACGCCCGGGCAGCCTGCCCCGCCGCCCGAGCAGCCTGCCGCGCCGGCCCTGGCCATTACGGCTCAGCCGGCCACTGCCATGGCCGTGCCGGCCGGCTCGGCAACCCTGTCCGTCACCGCCACTGGCGGCGGTGCCCTGGCCTACCAATGGTCGCGCAATGGCAAACCGATCGAGGGCGCCACCGCGGCCAGCTATACGAAAAGCGCGGTCACTGCCGAGGACAACAACGCCGTGTACCGCGTGGCGGTCAAGAGCGCGAACGGCGAGGTGCTCAGCCAGCCAGCGCTGCTGAGTGTCTCCGGCCCGGACGCACGTATCGTGGCCGGCAGTTTCGACCCGCGCTTCGACAGCAAGGAGTACAGCGCGGCCTGGTGGCTGGGAGGGCTGGCATTCGGCCTGAACAACCGCGCCTATGTGCTGAACGTGCAGCAGGATCCCGGCCTGGTCGCCATTCCCGGCATGCCGGTCACGGCGGTCAAGCCGCATTTCCCGTGCATACCCACCTACGGCATGGTCGCCGACCCTGAAGGCACGCTGTATGTCGCCTGCAATGCGGCGGTGGTCAAGATCGGCATGGACGGTGTCAATACCCTGCTGGCCGGTTCACTGGCGGACGACGGGAGCGGCTATGTCGACGCTGTCGGCCCGGCGGCCCGCTTCGGTAGACTGACTGCCATCGCGATCGCCGCGGATGGTTCGGTCGTGGTCGCTGACGGCAATAACAGGGCCTTGCGGCGCATCAGTGCCAATGGCAGCGTGCGTACCGAAGCAAAGATCGAACCGGATGCTGCGGGCACGCGCGGTGTCGGCCATGTGACCGCCCTGGCATTCGATGCCAAGGGCGTGCTCTTCATCGCCGACGGCGGGGCGATCTATACACTCGGAGCCGGCAACGCGCCGGTAACCATCGCCGGCGAGCGGGGCGAGTATGGCTGGGCCGACGGAACTGGCCGAAGCGCGCGCTTCCGGGGGATCGGCGGCATGGACTTCGACAGCAAAGGCAACCTCTTCATTTCCGACCCCGGCAACCGTGCGATCCGCACAATGACGCCGGATGGCAAAGTCATCACCTTTGCCGGACGGCCGGCGACCGCCGGCAGCGCTGACGGCAAGGCTGGCGCCGCGACATTCAATGCCCCGAGCGCCTTGGCCATCGATGCGTCCGACCTGGTCTATGTGGTGGACGCGGGGGACACCCTGCGCACGGTCACAGCCGACGCCACCGTCAGCACGGTTCTCGGCGTGCCGAAGGTGGCGCGCAGCGCCGGCTGGATCGATGGGCTGGGCCAGGAAGCACGTTTCGACCGTCCGCGCGACCTGGGGTCCGATGCCGCGGGCAATTTGTTTATTGCCGACCTGAATACCCACGCGATTCGCAAGGTCACTCTGGCAGGGGTAGTGAGCACCGTGGCCAGTGGCGGGCCGTGGCCCGCCGACGGCGCGGCCCTTTACAATCCACGCCGCGTCGCTGCCGCGCCCGACGGCTCAATCTATTTCGCCGGCGCGCGCGGGATTTTCAAGATCAGCGTGGATGGCACGATCAACAAGCTGTCCGCCGCGCCGGCGATCGAGTTTAGCTACGAGGGATCGGGGGGCCTCGACCTGGCGGTGGACGCGAACAATAACCTGTACACCACGCTGCTGCAGTCGATCACCGCGGATTGCCATACCCGGGACTGTCCGGTCGAACGCCGCTACAGCGTGCAAAAGACGACGCCAGGCGGGGTGGTGACGGAATGGCGTGCCACCGGTACCGGCACGGCGGACATCTTCGTGCCCGGCCAGCTGGTGCCCGACCGGGCCGGCAATATGCTGGTTGCCGACGAAGGCAGCGGCGCAATCTGGGTGCTCAGCGCCGCCGGCGGCTGGTCGCCATGGAGTGGCGCGAAGGTGGCGCCGACCGGCCGCTTCGATATCGACGCGGCGGGCAATCTGTACATGCTCAAGACGGACGCCGGCGGGACGGCGATCGTCAAGATCAGCCCGCAGGGCGCGCGCAGTGTGGTTGCCGGCGCCGGAGCGGGCACGGCCGGCAATGGCTTGCTGGCCCCGTACGATTCGGTCGTTGCGTTGAAGGTCGCCAGCGACGGCCTGCTGTACGCCATCCAGGGCGACGCCGTCGTCAAGGTGGCGCTGCCTTAAGGCGGCGCGCTCAGGCGATCTGGGTAGGCTTGGCGGCTGGCGCCATAACGTCGTCGTCCAGTGCCACCTCGACCCGGTCGCGCCCGTTGGCCTTGGCGCGATACAGCGCCTTGTCGGCGCGCTTGATGACGGCGCCGATATCCTCGCGGGGGCCAAGCGCGGCGACACCGAACGAGGACGTCAGCCGCAGGCCCACCGGCCACTTGTGACGCGGCAGAGCGTTGCGCAGCTTGGTGGCCAGCTGGCAGGCCTGCTCGGCCGTCGTGCTCGGGCAGATGATCAGGAATTCCTCGCCGCCCCAGCGCACCA
>CAMLHI010000537.1 GCA_946479705.1 uncultured Oxalobacteraceae bacterium | reverse complement strand
GCAATCGCTGGCGCAATGGAAAGGCAAGGCGGTGATCGTCAATTTCTGGGCGCCCTGGTGCGGTCCCTGCGTGCAGGAAATGCCGGAACTGTCGGCCCTGGCCAGCGAACATGCCGCCAAAGGCATCAACGTCATCGGCATCGGCATCGATTCGCCCAGCAATATCAATAAATTTCTCAGCGCCACCAAGGTCTCCTATCCGATCTATGTTGCCGGCCTGACCGGGACCAGCCTGTCCCAGCAATTCGGCAATACGGCCGGCGGCCTGCCCTTCACGGTGCTGATCGGTGCTGATGGGCAAGTGAAGAAAACCTATCTGGGCCGCCTGAAATTTGACGAACTGAAAGCCGATCTGGCCGCGCTGAAGTCCTGAGCGTGCTTTTTTTCGCTTGCCAATGCCTGAAGTTGGCGGCAAAATGCGGGACTTTCGCGACAACATGTTCGTCCAACCATGGCAAAAAAGCTACTCCTGCTCAACGGCCCCAATCTGAATCTGCTGGGAACCCGCGAGCCTGAGGTGTACGGCAAGGCAACATTGGCCGACATCGAAAACGCTGCCGTGGCGCAGGCGGCCGCGGCGGGCGCGCGCCTGGCTTGCTTCCAGAGCAATCATGAAGGCGCCCTGATCGACCGCATCCATGCCGCGCGCGCGGAAGGGGTGGACGCCATCGTCATCAATCCGGGCGGCCTGACCCACACCAGCGTGGCCCTGCGCGATGCGCTGGCCGGGGTGGCCATCCCCTTTGTCGAAGTCCATATCTCCAACATTTATAAGCGCGAAGCGTTTCGCCACCACTCTTTTTTGTCCGCCATTGCCGAGGGCACGATTTGCGGCCTGGGCATCGACGGCTACCGCTTTGCCATCGACTTCGCGCTGAATAAACGTTAATCTACCGCCATCTTCAAGCATTTTGTGCGGTGACACCGTTTTCATTGGTGCGCTGCATATCTTTCCCAACACAAATAATTCCAAGGGGTTTTACATGGATCTACGAAAACTCAAGACCTTGATCGACCTGGTCGCCGAATCGGACATCGCGGAACTCGAAGTGACCGAAGGCGAAAGCAAGGTACGTATCGTCAAGTCTTCCGCCATTCCGCAGAACCAGATGGTGATGATGCAGCCGCAAGGCATGCAGCATCATTACGCCGCGCCGGCGGCAGCGCCCGTGGCTACCCCTGCCGCCGCCGCACCGGCCGTGGCCGCCGAACCGACCGGCCACATCGTCAAGTCGCCGATGGTCGGCACCTTCTACCGCTCGTCCGCCCCCGGCTCGCCAGCGTATGTGGAAGTCGGTTCGACCATCAAGGAAGGCGACACCCTGTGCATCATCGAAGCGATGAAGCTGCTCAATGAAATCGACGCGGATGCTTCCGGCGTCGTGACCAAGATCCTGGTCGAGAACGGCCAGCCGGTCGAATTCGGTCAACCACTGTTTGTGATTGGCTGATCGACGACCATGTTTGAAAAAATCCTCATCGCCAACCGCGGCGAGATTGCGCTGCGCATTCAACGCGCCTGCCGCGAAATGGGCATCAAGACCGTGGTCGTGCACTCCGAAGCGGACAAGGACGCCAAGTACGTCAAGCTGGCCGACGAGTCGGTCTGCATCGGACCGGCCCAGTCCTCGCTGAGCTACCTGAACATGCCGGCCATCATCAGCGCGGCCGAAGTGACCGACGCCGAAGCGATCCACCCCGGCTATGGCTTCCTGTCGGAAAACGCCGACTTCGCCGAGCGCGTGGAAAAATCCGGCTTCGTCTTCATCGGCCCGCGTTCCGATTCGATTCGCCTGATGGGCGACAAGGTCTCGGCCAAGCAAGCCATGATCCGCGCCGGCGTCCCCTGCGTGCCAGGTTCGGACGGCGCCCTGCCGGACGATCCGAAGGAAATCATCCAGACCGCGCGCCGCGTGGGCTACCCGGTGATCATCAAGGCAGCCGGCGGTGGCGGCGGACGCGGCATGCGCGTGGTGCATACCGAAGCGGCCCTGCTGAACGCGGTCGCCATGACCAAGACCGAAGCCGGCAGCGCCTTCAACAATCCCGAAGTCTATATGGAGAAGTATCTGGAAAATCCGCGCCACGTGGAAATCCAGATCCTCGCCGACGAACACAAGAACGCCGTCTGGCTGGGCGAACGCGACTGCTCGATGCAGCGCCGCCACCAGAAGGTGATCGAGGAAGCGCCGGCGCCGGGCATTCCGCGCAAGCTGATCGAAAAGATCGGCGACCGCTGCGCCGAAGCCTGCCGCAAGATCGGTTACCGCGGCGCGGGCACCTTCGAATTCCTGTACGAGAACGGCGAGTTCTACTTCATCGAGATGAACACCCGCGTGCAGGTCGAGCATCCCGTGACGGAAATGATCACCGGCATCGACATCGTGCAGGAGCAGATCCGCATCGCCTGCGGCGAAAAGCTGCGTTTCCGCCAGCGCGACATCATGCTGTCCGGCCACGCCGTGGAATGCCGCATCAATGCCGAAGACCCGTTCAAGTTCACCCCGTCGCCAGGGCGCATCGTGGCCTGGCACGCGCCGGGCGGCCCCGGCATCCGCGTCGATTCGCATTCCTACGCCGGCTATTATGTGCCGCCGCATTACGATTCGATGATCGGCAAGGTGATCGCGTACGGCGCCACGCGCGACCAGGCGATTCGCCGCATGCAGATCGCGCTGTCGGAAATGGTGGTTGAAGGTATCCTGACGAATATTCCGCTGCATCGCGAACTGATGATCGATGCGCGCTTTATCGAAGGCGGCACCAATATTC
>CAMLHI010000536.1 GCA_946479705.1 uncultured Oxalobacteraceae bacterium | reverse complement strand
GGTCGCGCCGGTACACTTCGCTGCGCACGCCGTGGTCCATGGCGAAGGGGAACTCCACCACGCCGATGTCTTCCATGTAGAAGCCGATGCCGAAAATGCTGGCGTCCATCAGGTGGTGCACGTGGCGGTACACCGTGTCCATGATGGTTTCCATGTCCAGCGTGGCGGTCAGCTCGCGCCCGATCTCGGACAGCACCGAGATGTTGCGGTGGGCCAGCTCGACGTTTTCCTTCTGCCGCTCGACCTCTTCCTTCTGGCGCTCGGCATCGGCGCGGCGCTTTTCCAGCAGGCGGTTCTGCAGTTCGATTTCCTCGGTGCGCTGGCCGACCTGGCGTTCCAGCTCGTCCTTCTGGCGCGACAGGCCCGACAGGCGCGCGCGGTAAGCCGCCGCCGCGCTGCCCAGCACCAGCGCCGCGGCCAGGGTGCGGAACCACCAGGTCTTCCACCACGGCGGCAGGATGGTGATGGTCAGGGCGGCGCCGGAGGCGCTCCAGACGCCATCCTTGTTGGCCGCGCGCACCCGGAAGATGTAGGTGCCGGGGTCGAGGTTGGTGTAGGTGGCGAAGCGCTTGCTCGAATCGGTGTTGACCCAGCGTTCGTCGAAGCCTTCGAGCTGATAGGAGAACAGGTTGCGCTGCGGCGCGGCGTAGTGCAGGGCCGAGAACTCCAGCGAAAACACCGAGTCGGCCGCCTCCAGGGTGATGGACTCGGCCCGTTCGATCGGCCCCTTGAGCAGGCCGGGCCTGGCCAGTTCGACCGGCCGGTTGAAGATCTGGAAGCCGGTGATGACCGCGCGCGGGGCGATCAGGTTGTCGCTGATGGCGCGCGGATTGAAGGCGGTCACGCCGTTGAAGCCGCCGAAGTACAGGGTGCCGTCGGCCGCGCGCAGGGCCGCGCCGTCGAAGTAAGCGCCTTCGATGGTGCCGTCGCCGGAACTGTAGTTGCGCCAGCGCCCGGTGCCCGGCTCGAGCCGCGAAATGCCGGTATTGGTGCTGATCCAGAGGTTGCCGTCGGCGTCTTCCAGCATGGCCGCGACGGCGTCGTCGGACAGGCCGTCGCGCGTGGTGTAGCGCACGAAGCGCGCCATGCCGCTGCCGTCGAACTGCAGGCGGTTCAAGCCGCCCGCGGTGCCGACCCACAGATTGCCGACGCGGTCTTCGAGCAGGTAGTGCACCTCGTCGTGCGACAGGCTCATGGGGTCGGACGGGTCGTGGCGGAAGTGGCGGAACTTGCCGCTGCGGCGGTCGAGCAGGTCGAGCCCGTCGAAGGTGCCGACCCACAGGCGGCCCTGGGCGTCTTCGAGCAGCGGGCGTACCACATTGTCGGACAGGCTGGCCGGGTCGGCCGGGTCGTGCCGGTAGGTGACGCTCTGGCCGCTTGCCGGGTCGAGCCGGTGCAGGCCGCCGCGCGAGGCGATCCACAGCAGGCCGGCGCGGTCGGAGACGATGTTGCGGATATTGTTGGCCTCCGGGTCGCCGCCGGCGAACACCTTGGCCTCGAAGCGGTCGCGCTGGACGTCGAAGCGGCTCAGGCCCGCGTGGGTGCCGATCCACAGCATGCCGAAGCGGTCGCGCCCGATGGCGCTGGCGGGCAGCCCGGCCAGGCCGCCGGCCTTGCCGCTGGCCGGTCCGTACAGCGAGGCCATGCCGGTGGCCGGGTCGAGGTGGTTCAAGCCATTGTTCGCGGCCAGCCACAGGTTGCCCTGGGCATCCTCGGCGATGGCGCGCACCTTGTTGTCCGACAGGCTGTTGTCCTGGTCGGCGGCGTGCACGATGCGGGCAAAACCGCCGCTGTTGAGGTCCACCCGGCTCACCCCGGCGTACCAGGTGCCGACCCAGAAGGTGCCGACGCGGTCGCGGTACAGGGCCGAGACCTGGTTGTCGGCCACGCTATGGTTGTCGCCCGGGATGTGGCGGTAGTTGGCGAAGCGGCGCGTCTGCGGCTGCCAGCGGTACAGGCCATCGGCATGGCTGCCGACCCAGACGTTGGCTTCCTGGTCCTGGTACAGCACCGTGATCGAGCCGGGGCGCAAGCCCGCGGCGGTGCCGAGGCGGCGGCGCTGGTCGGCCAGGCTGCCGGCCTTCCAGGTTTCCAGCCCGCCCAGGGTGCCGATCCAGAGCGTCTGTTCGCTGTCGACCAGCAGGGCCTGGACCGCCCGGTAGCGGCTGTCGCCGGGGCCGGCGCTGTGGTGGGCGAAGCCGGTGGCGCCGGGCGAAAGGCTGTCCAGTCCCGAGGCGGTGCCGACCCACACGCAGCCGGTGGCATCGACCGCCAGCGCGTTGACCTGGTCGTCGCCCAGGCTGGAGGGGTCGTCCGCCTGGTGGTGCCAGACCTTGACGTGGCCGCTGTCGAGGTCGAGGTGCTGCAGGCCGTCGCCGCTGGCCAGCCACAGGCCATCCTTGCCGTCGGCGGCGATGGCGCGGATGTGGCGGTTGCCGTTGCCGCCGCGCGCCGGCTCGCGCGTACTGTAGTGGACGAAGGACTGGGTGACCGCGTCGAAGCGGTCCAGGCCCCCGTCGGTGCCGACCCACAGGCGGCCCAGGCTGTCCACATGGAGCGCGCGCACCCAGTTGTTGACCAGGCTGCGCGGGTCCGTGACGCTGTTGCGGTAGGTGACCACGCGGTGGCCGTCGTAGCGCGACAGGCCGGCCTGGCTGCCGAACCACATGAAGCCGTCGCTGTCCTGGACCACCGCCAGCACCGATTCCTGGGCCAGGCCCTGGTCGACGCTGAGCTGCTCGAAACGCAGGGTGCGCGCGGGCGCGGCCAGGGC
>CAMLHI010000535.1 GCA_946479705.1 uncultured Oxalobacteraceae bacterium | reverse complement strand
AGGTAGTACACGCCGCGGCAGGCGACCCGCGTGCAGCAGGTCAGATAGGGCGTGCGGGCGCCGTGGCGGCCGACATAGCGCGCCTCGACCACCACTTCCGTGCCGTCCTCGAACACTTCGCGGATCTTCTCGGCCACGGCGGGCCGGTCGGCCGGATCGAACATGCCGACCGCGTTGGCGCCGCGCAGCTGCTCGGGCGTCATCTCGACCACTTCCTCCAGCCGGCTGTTCCACAGCACGAAACGGCCGGCCGCGTTGATCACATAGAAGGTGCCGGCCAGCGCATCGACGATATTGGCCAGCGGCGTTTGCCCGACCACCATGGTGTCCGACAGGCGCTGTTCGACCAGGGTGGCGAAAGAGGCCACGCAGCCGGCCGGCTGGCCGGCGCCGTCGGTTTGGGGCACGAGCGTCAGCAGGGCTGCGCGGCTGCGCGCGCCCGCCGCCTTGATCTTGATTCGCACCGTGCTGTTTTCAAGCGGCAGGTGCGGCCAGTCGGCCAGGCATTGGTGGCCCGCTTCGAGCGTGAGCAGGCTGACCAGCGGCTGGCCGAGGACCGCCTTGGCCGGCTGGCCGAACAAGGCTTCGCTGGCAGCATTCCACGTGACAATGCGGCCATCCCGATCGGTCAGGATGGCGGCGCGTGCAATGGCTTGGCTCGCAATCATGCGGTCCCCTGTGCTTAGTCCGCGAACGGAGCGCGACAAGCCACTTCGACCGTGCCAGCGTGGACAAGTTCCCGTTGTGTGACCGCTGGACAAAAAAAAGCCACGGCAAGCCGTGGCTGGTGCGCTGCGCTTAGCCTCTCAGGCCGCCACGTCCTCGCGCGCGGGCAGGGCGATCTGGTTGTCCACGCTATAGAGGTAATCGTTGAACACGTGCTCGGCGCTCAGGATCTGGTAGTTGCCGTCGGCGCGCTTGTGGGTGGTGTCCTTGAGGCGGTAGGTGTAATGGCCGCAAGTCCAGCAATTGAAGTTGCGCATGTGCGTGCACAGGCAGGTTTTGTCCATCACCACCACGGTCTTGCTGTCCGGATTGGCCAGCACTTCGCGGTTGTACGAATTGATGTAGGAGCAATTGCCGGTGGCATCGAGCAGATAGCCATACGATTCGCAGCCGGGACGGATGCCCGAGCCGATCGCCGGGGTGTTCTTGAGCATGCGCATCGGATAGCCGGTCGGCGAGACGCCGTTGACGATGATGTCGTCTTCGGTGGCACGGATGTATTCCTGCTTGACGCTGTCGGGCAGGCCGCATTCGTGGGTCATGGTGAAGCGGGTCGCCACCTGCACCCCGGCGGCGCCTTTTTCCAGGAAGCTGACGGCATCGCTGCCGGTAAACACGCCACCGGCGGCGATCAGCGGAATGTCCAGCTGTTCGGCCTTCAGGTAGGCATGGATCTCGTCCATGATGGTGTGCAGGTCGTATTCTTTCCAGTCGAAGCCGAAGCCGAGGTGGCCGCCGGCCAGCGGGCCTTCGACGATGATGTAGTCGGGCAGGCGGTTCAGGCGCGAAATCTTACGCAGGAACAGTTGCAGCGCGCGCACCGAGGACACGATGATGCCCAGCTTGGCGTCGCGGAAACGCGGATGGTCTTCGATCAGGGCGAAGGAACCCAAGTGCAGGCCGGCCGACATGGTGATGCCGTCGATGCCGGCGTCGAGCGCGGCGGCCAGGCGCGTGCGCAAGGTTTCCTTGGGCGCGTTCATGGTCAGCTTTTCCATGCAATTGACGAAGATGAGGCCATCGCCCTGCTTGGCTTCCATGGTCTTGCCCACGTGCAGGGCGGTCGCCTCGGCCAGGCGGCCCAGGTCGAACTGCACCACTGCCTTGTCCATATTGTTGATGTTGAACTTGTAGGTCTTGGTCTTTTCCTTGACGAAGGAGGTATCGAACTTGCGGTCCGAGACGTCCTGCACCATGGCGTCCGAGATATGGCCGATTCCGCCCAGGCGCGCCGCTTCCAGCGCCAGCTCGGACGTCGAAATATCGACCCCCATGCCGCCGATCATGATGGGCACGTATTCTTTATTGCCCAGACGCAGGCGGAAATCATTAACACATTTCATTGCTATCCTTAGAACTGCCTTGATTCAAACAGTACGGCGTTACCACAGTATGACAAGCGCGATCTGCGCACGCACAATTTTACCCTACCGGCCCTGGGAGCCGCCCTAGTCGCGGAAATTGTTGAATTCCAGCGGCAAGCTCGGCACATCCTTGCGCAGCAGGGCCATGGCCGCCTGCAGGTCGTCGCGCTTGGCGCCGGTCACGCGCACCGATTCGCCCTGGATGCTGGCCTGTACCTTCATCTTGCTGTCCTTGAGCACCTTGACCAGCTTCTTGGCGTCCTCGGTGGAAATGCCATTCTTGACCTTGATGACCTGCTTGAGCTTATCGCCGCCGATCTTGTCGACCTTGCCTTCATCGAGAAAGCGCACATCGACCTTGCGCTTGGCCAACTTGTTGGTCAGCACATCGATCACCTGCTGCAGCTGGAAATCCGAATCGGCGAACACGGTCAGCTCGGCTTCCTTCTGCTCGACCTTGGCCGAACTGCCCTTGAAATCGAACCGGGTGGTGATTTCCTTGTTGGACTGCTCGACCGCGTTTTTCACTTCAATCATGTCTGCTTCGGAGACAACGTCAAACGACGGCATAATGGCTTCCTTTTGGGTTTGCTTTGTGGTGACAATTGGAACTCGAAAACCTGTGGGCGCCCCCCGTATCGAAGTTTCCAAATGTAGAATGCCGATATTTTAACGGACAACCGGCCCCCCGA
>CAMLHI010000534.1 GCA_946479705.1 uncultured Oxalobacteraceae bacterium | reverse complement strand
GTGACCATGAAATGCGAGCTGGCGATGAGCATGCGCGTCATCAGGGGCAGCTCGGCATTGAAGCTGGCAAACACCTTGACGAACTGGGGAATCACCCAGATGTTGACCACGACCATGGCCAGCACCATGGCAATCACCACGAAGGTCGGGTAGCGCGTGGCGGTCTTGACGCGCTCACGCATGTCGCGGTCGAATTCGAGGTGGTCGAACAGGCGCAGGAACACTTCCTCCAGGCGCCCGGTCATTTCCCCCACGCGCACCATGGACAAATAAAAATTGTTAAAAACGGTAGGGTGCTGGCGCATCGCCAGGGACAGTTCGCGTCCCGAATCGAGCGATTCGCGCAAGTCCTTGATGACCTTGGCGAACGACTTGCTGATGGCCGATTCCTGCAGCCCGGCCAGGCCGCGCATGATGGGCACGCCGGACTTGAGCAGGGTGTAGAGCTGGCGGCTGAACAGCTGCACATCCATCGAGGTCACCGGTTTTTCGAACAGTCTGGCATACCAGGGTTCGCTCTCCCCGGCCGTGGTGCGGCTGGTGACGCTGATCTCGATGGGCGTGACCCCGTTGGAAAACAGCTGATCGGCCACGGCGCCGCTGTCGCTGCCTTCGAGCACGCCCTGCAGCATGTCGCCGCGCGCGTTGCGTCCCTTGTAGGCGAAGAACGGCACCGCTTAGTCCTCGATCTGGTTACTGATGCGCATCGCTTCGGCGATGGTGGTGCGCCCCTGCACGGCCAGCTGCACCGCATGGCGGCGCAAGGTATTGCCGGCCATTTCGGCGTGCGCGGCCTTCAGGAAGTGGGCCGGGTCGTGGTGGTTGGCGGCATCGACCACCGCCGCGGTCATTTCCAGCAGCTCGTACACGCCGGTGCGGCCGCGGTAGCCCATGCCGTTGCAATGCGAGCAGCCCTTGCCGTGGAAAAAGTGCGTGGTCTCGGCCTGGTCGCCCAGCTCGGCGCGCAGCCATTCGCGTTCGTTCGGCGCCACTTCATACGGCGTGGTGCAGCTTTCGCAGATTACCCGCACCAGGCGCTGGGCCAGTACCGCTTGCAGCGAGCTGCCCACCATGTAGCGCGGCACGCCCATGTCCATCAGGCGCAGCGGCGTGCTGGCGGCATCGTTGGTGTGCAAGGTCGACAGCACCAGGTGACCGGTCATGGCGGCGCGCAAGCCGATCTGGGCGGTTTCCTGGTCGCGCATCTCGCCGACGAGCACGATGTCCGGGTCTTGCCGCAGGGCCGAACGCAGCACGCGCGCGAACGACAGCTCGATCTTGTCGTTCACCTGCACCTGGTTGATGCCAGCCAGGCGGTATTCGACCGGATCTTCCACGGTGATCAGCTTTTTCTCGACCGAATTGAGTTCCGACAGCGCGCTATATAGGGTCGTGGTCTTGCCGCTACCGGTCGGCCCGGTCACCAGCACCAGCCCGTTGGGGCGCGCGACGATCGAGCGGAACCGTTCAACCAGGCGCGGCGGCATGCCGATGGCGTCCAGCCTCAACGTCGTGCCGCCCTGGTTCAGCAGACGCATTACCACCGATTCGCCGTACTGGGTCGGCATGGTGGAGATACGCACGTCGATGCGCTGCTGCTTGACCTTGATGGCGAAGCGTCCATCCTGCGGCAGGCGCTTCTCGGAAATGTCCAGGTCGGACATCAGCTTGAGCCGCAGCGCCAGCGGCGTGGCGATCTTGATATCGGCCTCGGTCTGCAGGTGCAGCACGCCGTCGATACGGAAGCGGATTTGCAGGCGCGTCTCCTGCGGTTCGATGTGGATGTCGGAAGCGCGCACCTGGGTGGCGTCGTCGAACACCGATTGCAGCAGCTTGACGATGGGCGCTTCTTCCAGGTTCGGATTGGCGCTCAGCGCGCCGAAATCGACCGTGGTGTCGCCCAGATCCTGCTCGAGCTCGCGCGCGAAGTCGGTGATCTCGTCGGTGCGGCGGTAGATCCGGTCGATGGTGGCCAGCACCTCGGTCTCATTAACCACCGCAAATTCGATCGGCTTCTTGACCAGCCGGGCGATCTCGTCATACGCAAACAGGTCGGTCGGATCGGAGATGCCGACCAGCAGCGTGCCGCGCCGGTCTTCCAGCGCCAGGGCGCGGAATCGCCGCGCCTGGGTTTCCGGCAGCTGACGGACGATGTCGGGATGGGTGTTGTAGAACTTGAGGTTGATGTAGGGGATGTTGAGCTGCTTGGCCAGCGCGCCGGAGATCTGTTCCTCGGTCACGAAACCGTTCTCGACGAACACCCGCCCCAGCTTGCGGCCGGTGCGCTTCTGATCTTGCAAGGCCGCGCCCAGCTGGTCTTCCGTCAACAGTTTTTGCTGTACAAGAATCTCGCCGAGTCGCACTTTTTCTGGCCGCGCCATTCACTACCCCTACAGTTTCCATTCGTGCGGCCCATTCTAGTCCAGAAAGGTAGAATTTTGTCGTCAGGAATGATTTTGGGCGGGCTAATACTCTGCCATTGTGAAATCCGTCCACAATGCGCTACAGTCTGCGCCACTTGCGACCAACCCATCCGCCCACAATGGCCACATCAGCAATGCATGGATCCCAGGAAGCGCGCCTTTGAAACCCATGTACCACCAGCACTTCGGCCTGCAGCAGCCGCCCTTCGGCATCACGCCGAACCCGGCGTTTTTCTACGCGGGCAACACCCGCGGCGAAATCCTCGATGCGCTGCTGTACGCGGTGCTGCAAGGCGAAGGCATTGTCAAGGTCAGCGGTGAAGTCGGCAGCGGCAAGACCATGCTGTGCCGCATGCTCGAGAGCCGCCTGCC
>CAMLHI010000533.1 GCA_946479705.1 uncultured Oxalobacteraceae bacterium | reverse complement strand
GCCCGAGGTGGCGCCGAAGCTGATGTTCAGGACGATCTCGCCTTTCTTCACGTATTCCATCGGTACCTGGGTGGCGCTGTCGACCTTGACCGCGAGGTAGGGCGTGAAGCCGCTGTCGGTGCACCATTCGTAGATGGCGCGCAGCATGTAGGGCTTGGTGGAGATTTCTGCCATGTTCTTGTATGTGAGTGTTGCGGGTGACACGCCAGTCTACTGCGATTTCTCGCCACCGGCGTGTACCGGACGGCGGCAGCCAAGGCCGCCGCCACGCCGCCTGTTAGCGGCGCATGACCTTTTCCGATGGCGTCAGCGCTTCGATGTAGGCCGGGCGCGAGAAGATCCGCTCGGCATACTTCATCAGCGGCGCAGCCGTCTTCGACAGCTCGATCCCGTAGTGGTCCAGACGCCACAGCAGCGGGGCCACCGCCACGTCCAGCATCGAGAATTCGTCACCGAGCATGTACTTGTTCTTGAGGAACAGCGGCGCCAGCGTGGTCAGGCGGTCGCGGATTTCCGCGCGCGCCTTGTCGTGGCTCTTGTCGTTCGCCTTGTTGCGCTCGCTTTCCAGCACGTGCACGTGGACGAACAACTCTTTCTCGAAGTTGAACAGCATCAGCCGCGCACGCGCGCGCATCAGCGGGTCGGCCGGCATCAGCTGCGGGTGCGGGAAGCGCTCGTCGATGTATTCGTTGATGATGTTCGATTCGTACAGGATCAGTTCGCGCTCGACCAGGATCGGCACCTGGCCGTACGGGTTCATCGTCGAAATGTCTTCCGGCTTGTTGAACAGGTCCACGTCGCGCACTTCGAAGTCCATGCCTTTTTCGAACAGGACCAGACGGCAGCGTTGGGAGAAGGGGCACGTGGTGCCCGAGTAGAGAACCATCATCGTTATAGTTCCTTAGAAACAAAGGGGTGAAACGACTAGCGGATCACCCCGGTAAATGATTGCCCGCAACGATCACGGGCAATGAAAACAAAAGACCAGCTTACTTTACCTCTTTCCAGAATGACGCGCTCAGGCGCCATGCCAGCAGGGCAAAAGCCGTCATGAACAGCAGCACCCACACGCCCAGGCGCTTGCGCAGCCCTTGTGCCGGCTCGGCCATCCATTCCAGATAGGCGACCAGGTCGGCGGTGGCGGTGTCGAATTCCGTCGCGTTCAGCTTGCCGGGCGTGACTTGCTCGAAACCGGCGAACTTGTGCACGGTCTTGGTGTGGTCATGCGGATCTTTTTCCTCGACCATCTTGACGGTGCGGACACCCTGCAGCTGCCACATCACGTGCGGCATGGCCACGTTCGGCACCACCAGGTTGTTCCAGCCGGTCGGACGGGTGTCGTCCTTGTAGAAAGTGCGCAGGTAGGTGTACAGGTAGTCGCCGCCGGTGCCGGCCGACGAGGCCTTGGCGCGGGCGATCACGGACAGGTCGGGCGGTACCACGCCGAACCAGGCCTTGGCGTCTTCCGGACGCAGGGCGGTGGTCATCATGCCGCCCACTTTGTCCTGCGAAAACAGCAGGTTGGCCTTGATCTGGTCTTCCGTCAGGCCGAGGTCGCGCAGGCGGTTGTAGCGCATCGATGCGGCCGAGTGGCAGTTCAGGCAATAGTTGACGAACAGCTTGGCGCCGTTTTGCAGCGAGCTCAGGTCGGCGCGCGCCGGGGCGCGGTCGAGGGGATGGCCCCCTTCGTTGGCCAGCACCAGGCTAGGCAGCAACGCCAGGATCGCAATCAGTTTCTTCGAAAATGTCATAGGTTGTCCTGTTTGGTCTCGTCGATCAGTGACCGGTGAAGGTCACGCGCTTCGGCACCGGCTTGAAGGTGCCCATCGAACTCCACCATGGCATCAGCAGGTAGAAGGAGAAGTACAGCAGGGTGCACACTTGCGAAATCATGGTGTAGGTCGGGGTCGGCAGCTGGGTACCGAGGTAGCCCAGGGTGACGAAGGACAGGCCGAACACCAGGTACACATATTTGTGCCAGTCAGGACGGTAGCGGATCGATTTCACCGGCGAGTGGTCCAGCCATGGCAGCGCGGCAATGATCATCACCGAGGAACCGAACAGCACCACACCCCAGAACTTCGCGTCCAGCACGGCCGGCAGCATGCCCACGATCAGCAGCAGGGCCACCACGGCAATGGCCACCTTGGTCATGAACGACAGGCGCGACTTGAGCCAGATGAAGGCCACGTACAGGGCGATGGCAACCATCAGCACGTACATGAAGTCGGCGGTGGTGGCGCGCAGCACCGAGTAGAACGGCGTGAAGTACCAGGTCGGGGCGATGTGCGGCGGGGTCTTGAGCGAGTCGGCCGGGATGAAGTTGTTGTACTCCAGGAAGTAGCCGCCCATCTCGGGAGCGAAGAACACCACGGCGCTGAAGATCAGCAGGAACACCGATACGCCGAACAGGTCGTGCACGGTGTAGTAAGGGTGGGAAGGAATGCCGTCGACCGGGTGGCCGTCGGCGCCCAGGTTTTCCTTGATTTCGATGCCGTCCGGATTGTTCGAGCCGACTTCGTGCAGGGCGATCAGGTGGGCAGCCACCAGGCCGAGCAGCACCAGCGGAATGGCGATCACGTGGAAGGCGAAGAAGCGGTTCAGGGTCGCGTCGGAGACGACGTAATCGCCGCGGATCCACAGCGACAGGTCAGGGCCGATCAGGGGAATCGCACCGAACAGGTTGACGATCACCTGGGCGCCCCAGTACGACATCTGGCCCCATGGCAGCAGGTAGCCGAAGAAGGCTTCGGCCATCAGCAGCAGGAAGATGGCGAAGCCGAACAGCCAGATCAG
>CAMLHI010000532.1 GCA_946479705.1 uncultured Oxalobacteraceae bacterium | reverse complement strand
TCGGCCACAACGCCTATCTGTGGCTGGGCCAGCGCATCGTGCCCGACACCGATATCCTGGCGCTGCTGCCGGTGCAGGAGCGCGACCCGGTGCTGCAGCAGTCCTTCACGCATATGGTGGACGCGGCACAGCAGCGCGTGATCGTGCTGGTCGGCGCACCCGAGTGGCAGGATGCCGCGCGCGCGGCCGACGCCTACAACGCCGTGCTGGCGCGCCGCCCGGACGCCTTGAAAGCGACCGTCATCAGCGGTGGTGCCCAGGCCGACTGGCTGGCGCCGTTCGAGCCGCACCGGATGGCACTGCTGACGGCGCAGCAGGAAACCCAGCTGCGCACCGAAAGCGCGGAGTTCTGGCGCGACGCCGCACTGGCGCGCCTGTATTCGGCCTTCTCCGGTCCCAAGCTCGGATCGTTCCAGGACGATCCCTTCGGCCTGTTCAGCGGCTGGGTGCAGCAGCGCGCCGGTGAAACCCCGGTACGGCCGCGCGACGGCCGCCTGTTCGTGGGCGACGCCGAGCGCCAGTACGTGGTGCTGCCGATGACCATGTCCGCCCCGGCATTCTCGCTCGCGGCCCAGCGCGAGGTCGTGCCGCTGCTGCAGGCGGCAGCCGACGCGGCGCGCGCCGCCGCTCCCGGCGTGCGCGTGATTGGCGCCGGCGTGGTGCTGCATGCCCAGGCGGCAGGTGCACAGGCGGAGCGCGAAATGTCCACCATCGGCGCCGGTTCCCTGATCGGCATCGTGCTGCTCACCTGGCTGACCTTCCGCTCGCTGCGCCCGATCGCACTGGTGCTGCTGTCGATCGGGATCGGTTTTCTCGGTTCGCTGTCGGTGTGCTGGCTGCTGTTCGGCCGCATCCATTTGCTGACGCTGGTGTTCGGCGCCAGCCTGATCGGCGTGGCCCAGGACTACGGCATCTACTTCTTGTGCAACCGCCTGGGCGACACCAGACTCGATTCGCACCAGTTGCTGCGGCGCCTGTTGCCTGGCCTTTCGCTGACCCTGCTGGCGGCGGTGATCGGTTATCTTGGCCTCGGCTTCACCCCGTTCCCCGGCCTGCGCCACATGGCGGTGTTTTCCGCCGTCGGCCTGGTGTTCGCATGGCTGACGGTGGTGTGCTGGTTTCCCTATCTGGTTGGCGCCGGCGTGCTGCGGCGCGGTGTGCTGGCCGAGCCGTACAGTGCGCTGCTGGCGCGCTGGCCACGCGCACGCGCCAACGGCATTACGCTGGGCGCCGGTGTCGCGATGGCGCTGCTGGCGGCGTTCGGCCTGTCGCGCCTGAGCGTCAACGACGATATCCGGTCCCTGCAAAATCCTCCGCGCCAGCTGGTGGACGACCAGATCGCCCTCAGCCGCCTGCTGGAGGCGGCAACGCCGGTGCAGTACTACCTGGTGCGCGGCGCCAGCGCCGAACAGGTGCTGCAGCGCGAGGAAGCGCTCAAGCAGCGCCTCGATCCGCTGATCGCGGCGGGCCGCCTGGGCGGTTACCAGGCCCTGTCGAACTGGGTGCCGTCGGCCCAGACCCAGGCCATGCGGCGGGAGCTGGTGCAGACCAGGCTGCTGGCCGAGGACGGCCCGCTCGACATGGTCGGCAAAGGCATCGGCGAGGACGCCGCCTGGGCCGCGGCCACACGCGCGCATTTGAACCGCCCGGTCGAAGCGATGACCGCCGAGTCCTTCCTGCGCAGCGCGCCGAGCGAACCTTGGCGCCACCTGTGGCTCGGCCAGGTCGACGGCGCGGTTGCCAGCATCGTGGCGCTGCGTGGCTTTAGCATGGCCGCGCTGCCCGAACTGCGCGCGGCCGGGCAGGGCATGGAGGGCGTGCAGTGGGTCGACAAGGTGGCCGAGATATCGTCCGTGCTGGGCCGCTACCGCGCCTACATGGGCTGGGTGGTGCTGGCCGCCTACGCGCTGGTGCTGCTGATGCTGCTGCCGCGCTATCGTGGCCGCGCATGGCGCGTGCTGGCGCCGACCGCGCTGGCCAGCGTGCTGACCCTGGCGATCCTGGCGCTGGCCGGCCAGCACCTGCAGCTGTTCCACGTGCTGGCGCTGATGCTGCTGCTCGGCGTGGGCGTCGACTATGGCATCTTCATGCAGGAGCAGCGCGACAGCATTTCCTGGCTGGCAGTGGGACTGTCGGCGGCCAACACCATCCTGTCGTTCGGCCTGCTGGGACTGAGCCACACGCCGGCCTTGCAGGCCTTCGGCTCCACCATGCTGGTCGGCACCGCGCTGGCCTGGCTGCTGGTGCCATGCTTTACCGAGATTGCGGAGGACACGCGCCATGCGTCGTAATGGATTACTTTGCGCCGCACTGGCGCTGCTGCTGACGGCCTGCGCCCATGCACCGGCGCCGGCTAGGCTCGGCCTGAAACTGGCGCCGGCGGCGCTGGGCGACACCGTCAGCGTGCAGCAGCATTTGACGGTCGAGCGCCAGGGCCGCATCGATGAACTCGACGCCGCGCTGGAGATCGACGCCCAGCAGGTGCAGATCGTTGGGCTGGCGTTCGGTCAGCGCGTGCTCACGGTGGCCTTCGATGGCGACAAACTGACCAGCTGGCGTCACTTGATGCTGCCGCGTGAGGTGCGCGCCGAAGACGTGCTGGAAGACGTGCAGCTATCCCTCTGGCCAGCCGAAGCGATCGCGCGCGTGCTGCCGCCCGGCTGGCGCATCGACGAGCAGGGCCTGGTGCGCACGCTCTACCTGAACGACGCGCTGGTCACCACGATTACCTACAGCGGCCTGCCGCGCTGGAGCGGCACCGTCACCCTGGACAACCGGCGCTACGGCTACCGGCTCACCAT
>CAMLHI010000531.1 GCA_946479705.1 uncultured Oxalobacteraceae bacterium | reverse complement strand
CAGGGTGCGGCGCTGCACTTCCACCGCCAGGGTGCTGCCATCCTTGCGCTGCAGCTGCAGTTCGGCCATGGCGCCGCTCTGGTCGCCCGCCAGCAGGCGCTCGTACAGGGTGCGCAGGCGCAGGCCATGTTCGCTGCGGGCCTGTTCGCTGCCGGCCGTGGCCAGGTGCAGGAAGTCGTCGCGCTCGTAGCCGAGCATGCGGCAGGCGGTGGCGTTGACGTCCACGAAGGCCGAGGCGGCGCGGTCGATCAGGAAGATCGCGTCGGCGGTGGCGTCCATCGCGGTGCGAAAGCGCTGCAGGTCTTCGTCGAGGCGGATGCGGGCGGCCATGTCGGCCGTCAGCTGGGCGTGGTGGCGCGTGATTTCGCCATACAGCAGCAGGTTTTCGTAGGCCACCGCCAGCTGCGCGCTGACGGTCACGGCGACCCGCTCGTCGACTTCGGAAAACTCGGCCGCGCCGAGCTTGTCGACCAGGTACAGCCAGCCGTGCACGCGCTCGCGCGAGGCGATCGGCACGCCCAGGAAGGAGTGCACCGGCGGGTGCTCGCGCGGCAGGCCGATGGCGCAGGGATCGCCGCCGATGGCGCCGATGCGCACCGGATGGCGCTCCTCCAGCAGGGTGTTGAGAATGCCGATGCGCGGGGTGTCCGCCACCACCATGGCGCGCTGGCTTTCGCCGAAGGAGACGAAGTGCTTGAGCGGACCGCTGCCGCCATCGAGCACGCCGATGCAGGCGTACTTCGAGACGCAGATATTCTGCGCCACGCGGCAGCCGATTTCGAGCAGGGCTTCCGGATCGCGTTCGGCGCCCATCTCGATACCCAGCTCGATCAGGGCGGTCAGGCGCAGGCTCACCGCCTGCAGGCTGGAGAGGGAACTGGAGAGCCGTTCGGTCATCACGCTCAGGTCGCCCGCCGGCGCGGGTGCGGCGCCATCGTGGCTGGCGAAGCGGGTCAGGCCCTGGCTGCTCGATTCGACTTCGCCCAGGTATTCGGCGACCTTGTTGTCGATCAGGTGCATGCCATTGGCGCCAACGGCTTCCTCGGCCGCGCGCGCGAACGCCGGCATGGCGGCCGGTTCGGCCAGGCCGAGCGCTTCGTGCACGGTGCGCAGGATGACGTCCGGGTCGGAGGGCTTGGGCAGCACCCAGCGCACGCCGCAGGACTGGGCCAGCTGGTTGGCTTCGCGCTCGCGGTAGGTGGCGGTGTAGAAGATCACCGGCAGTTCGGCGGTGGCCGGCTCGCTGTGCAGGCGCGTGACGAATTCGTAGCCGTCCATATTGGGCATCAGGATATCGGAGATGACCAGGTCGGGGTGCTCGCGTTCGACCATCTTCAAGCCTTCGACGCCGTTGGCCGCCTCGATCAGGCGGTGGCCGCCGTAGCCCAGCAGGGTCATCAGGAACTCGCGATTGAGCACGTGGTCGTCGACGATGAGGATGGTGGCCTGCCCGGCCTTGCTCGCGGCCGGCGCGGGCGGGCTGTCCCGGCGCGGCAGGAAGGCTTCCAGCTCGGCCACGAAGGTGTCCGGCTCGATCGGCTTGCCGATATAGCCGTCGAAGCCGGCTTCGAGCAAGCGTTCGCGGTCGCCCACCATGGCCAGCGCCGTAACCGCCAGCACCGGGATGCGCGCCAGCGCGGGGTCGTCCTTGAGCGCGCGCACCACGCCGTAGCCGTCCAGGCGCGGCAAGTGCACGTCGCAGATGATCAGGTCGGGGATTGCCTCTCGCGCAGTGTCGATGCCCTGCACGCCATCGGCCGCCGACAGGGGCGTGTAGCCGAAAGCGGTAAGCAAGTACACCATCAACTCCATGTTGGTGGCATTGTCTTCAATGATGAGGATGCGTGCCGACACTTTTATGCGCTCCCGTGACAACTTTATACGACCGCCGGCCACGCGCCAGCGTCGCTATTTCGCGACACAATTGCCGACCGTTCGCCGGCATCATTCTCTTGGTTCAACCATTTTCAGTATTGACACAACATTCCACCGCGCACTCTGGAAGAGCCGTATGTGGACAGCATACACAGCGGCGGAACCCGGTTGCGCGCAATTGTTAAATAGTGGTTACGCGGAGCACCACTTCCTGTACTTCTGACTCTATCACGCCTGCACGAGGTGTTGCTAACGATTATTTAAAATATGGGTATTTTTGCAATTTCGTCGAGTAAACGCCTCAATACCCACGAATTGCTGCCGAGCGCCACATGGCCGACGCCACCCAGGTCGATATTGCGGGCGCCGGGCAGCCAGCTGGAGCTCTGCGGCGACACGATGTTGTCATGATGGGTATAGATGGAGGTGAGCAGCGCACGGGTGCGTGGCGACTCGCTCGCTGCCAGGGTTGCCAGCCAGGCATCTCCCGGCCCGGCTGCGCGGTCCCAGCGCCGCATCTGCAGCGCGTTGGCGCCGGGGGCGCGCTCGGCCAGGGCGGTGCCGTGATGCGGCGTGCCCAGGGTGAACACATGGGCGATGCGGGCGTCGCCATGGGCGCGCAGGTAGGCGCGCGCGACCAGGCCGCCCATGCTATGCGCCACCACGATGACGCGCGGAGCGCCGCTGGCCGCGCACAAGGCTTCGATGGCGCGCGCCACCTGCGGCACGAAGTCGTCGATCCCGGCCAGCAGCGGTTCCATGTCGATGCTGGCGTGGCTGATGTGAACCGCATCGAGCATGGGGGTCAGACGCGACCAGTAGCCGCTGTTGCAGCCGTAGCCGTGCAACAGCAGCAGCGGCGCCACAGGGCTGTCGGGATAGATGCGGGTGCGCGGCCGCGCGCGCGGCATGATCCAGGACGAGTTGA
>CAMLHI010000530.1 GCA_946479705.1 uncultured Oxalobacteraceae bacterium | reverse complement strand
CGTATTGACCTAGCGCAGAAATATCGAAAGTTTTTAAGTTTTATCCTTGTTTGTCCGCAAGTTGGCATTGAATAGGTGTCATCAACAATGTAGAATAGCGGACTCAATGCCGACGTGGTGAAATTGGTAGACACGCTATCTTGAGGGGGTAGTGGCGAAAGCTGTACGAGTTCGAGTCTCGTCGTCGGCACCAGAAAATTAAAAGCCAGCAAGGGCTGCGCCTAAGCTGGCTTTTTTGCGAGGATCAGACGTGCGATCCTGGTACCGTACCAAGCCAGGTGACACACGGTAAGGCGCTGCAACGAAGCAGTGTTTCATTAACCGATCGTTCAAATAGGCTATCTTGTGAACCTCGAGAATTACTTCCCCGTTTTAATGTTCATCCTGGTCGGCATCGGTGTCGGTGTCGTCCCCCAGGTGCTGGGCGCCCTGATCGGCCCGCACCGCCCGGATGCGGCAAAACTCTCCCCCTACGAGTGCGGCTTCGAAGCCTTCGAAGATGCGCGCATGAAATTCGACGTGCGTTACTACCTCGTCGCCATCCTGTTTATTTTGTTTGATCTGGAAACGGCATTCTTCTTCCCATGGGGCGTCTCCATGCGCGAACTGGGCTGGCAAGGCTTTGTCACGATGATGATGTTCATCGCTGAATTCATTGTCGGTTTTTGGTACATCTGGAAGAAAGGTGCCCTTGATTGGGAATAAGCCATGTCAATTGAAGGCGTACTAAACGAAGGTTTCATTACCACCACGGCCGATAAGCTGATCAACTGGGCGCGCACGGGGTCGATGTTCCCGATGACGTTCGGCCTGGCCTGCTGCGCCGTCGAAATGATGCACACTGGCGCGGCCCGCTACGACATGGACCGTTTCGGCGTGGTGTTCCGTCCCTCGCCGCGCCAGTCCGACGTGATGATCGTGGCCGGCACCCTGTGCAACAAGATGGCCCCAGCCCTGCGCAAGGTCTACGACCAGATGCCGGAACCGCGCTGGGTCATTTCCATGGGTTCCTGCGCCAATGGCGGCGGCTACTACCACTATTCCTACTCGGTGGTGCGCGGATGCGACCGCATCGTGCCCGTCGACGTCTACGTGCCGGGCTGCCCGCCGACCGCTGAAGCGCTGCTGTACGGCATTCTGCAACTGCAGAACAAGATCAAGCGCACCAATACCATCGCCCGTTAAGACAGCGAACTGCACCTATCATGACGACAAAACTCGAAGCCCTTGAACTCGCGCTGAAAACAGCTTTGGGCGAGGGCGCCACCGTGACGGCGGCGCTGGGCGAAGTGACCGTAGTGGTCAAGGCCGCCGATTACCTGGCCGCGATGCAAACCCTGCGCGACGATCCAGCCCTCAAGTTCGAGCAGCTGCTCGACCTGTGCGGCGTGGATTACTCCACCTACGGCGAAGGCAGCTGGGACGGCTTGCGCTTCGCCGCCGTGTCGCACCTGCTGTCGATCGAACACAACTGGCGCGTGCGCGTGCGCGTGTTTTGCCCGGACGACGAGATGCCGCTGGTGGCCTCGGTGGCCGGCCTGTGGCGTTCGGCCAACTGGTACGAGCGCGAAGCGTTCGACCTGTACGGCATCCTGTTCGACGGCCACAACGACCTGCGCCGCATCCTCACCGACTACGGCTTCATCGGCCATCCGTTCCGCAAGGACTTCCCGATTTCGGGCTATGTCGAGATGCGCTACGACCCCGAGCAGAAGCGCGTGATCTACCAACCCGTGACGATCGAGCCGCGTGAAATCATTCCGCGCGTGATCCGCGAAGAAACCTACGGGATGAAATAATGGCTGAGATTAAGAACTACACCCTCAACTTCGGTCCGCAGCACCCGGCCGCGCACGGCGTGCTGCGCCTGGTGCTGGAACTGGACGGCGAAGTGATCCAGCGCGCCGACCCGCACATCGGCCTGCTGCACCGCGGCACCGAGAAGCTGGCCGAGACCCGCACCTACCTGCAGTCGGTGCCCTATATGGACCGGCTCGACTACGTGTCGATGATGGCCAACGAGCACGCCTACGTGCTGGCCATCGAAAAGCTGCTGGGCATCCAGGTGCCGGTGCGCGCGCAATACATCCGCGTGATGTTCGATGAAGTCACCCGCCTGCTCAACCACCTGATGTGGCTGGGCGCGCACGCGCTCGACGTCGGCGCCATGGGCCCCTTCCTGTACGCCTTCCGCGACCGCGAAGACCTGTTCGACTGCTACGAAGCCGTGTCGGGCGCGCGTATGCACGCTGCATACTATCGCCCGGGCGGCGTCTACCGCGACCTGCCGGACGCCATGCCGAAACACAAGGCTTCGATCATCCGTAGCCAGAAAGCCATCGACGAGCTCAACGAAGCGCGCCAGGGCTCGCTGCTGGACTTCCTGGAAGACTTTTCCAAGCGTTTCGTCACCTATGTCGACGAATACGAAACCCTGCTGACCGACAACCGCATCTGGAAACAGCGTACCGTCGGCATCGGCGTGGTCACGCCCGAAGCGGCGCTGGCCATGGGCTTTACCGGCGCCATGCTGCGCGGTTCCGGCGTGGAATGGGACCTGCGCAAGAAGCAGCCTTACGCCGTGTACGACAAGATGGAATTCGACATCCCGGTCGGCACCAATGGCGACTGCTACGACCGCTATCTGGTGCGCATCGAAGAAATGCGCCAGTCGAACCGCATCATCAAGCAGTGCATCGCCTGGCTGCGCGTCAATCCGGGTCCGGTGATGGTCGACAACCACAAGGTCGCGCCGCCCAAGCGCACCGACATGAAGTCGAACATGGAATCGCTGATCCACCACTTCAA
>CAMLHI010000529.1 GCA_946479705.1 uncultured Oxalobacteraceae bacterium | reverse complement strand
CAGCCTGCGCGCCAGCGAAGGCGCCCAGCCCTGAAGCAGCAGGTGGCCCGCTCCTGGCGCGCAAGAAATGATAAGGGCCCGGGCAGCGATGCCCAGGCCCTTTACAACGCTGGCTTACCTGCGTTTTCACGGGCATTTGCCGTGACTCACGCGAAGCGTACCGGCCAGGACGAAACCAGTGGGTCCTCCGCCACTATTGTTCACTTCGACACGCAGGCAGTTGCGCCCGACTTTCAGGTAGGCCGGATCGAGCGTGAACGCGTGCAGCGCGAGGAATCCTGACGCGGGAATCGTCGCCAGGGGCGGAGAATCGTTCAGATAAACGCTTGCTTCGTCATCCACCGCCATCTCAATGAGAACGGGCTCGGGACGGATGAAGCCGGAACATAAACTGAAGCACAGCTCATAGTAGCGAACGCCAACCACGGCACCGCGACCGTCGCTGGAGGTTTGACTGACCCAGTCAGCTCCAGGTGGGGGAACAACCCAGGGCGGCATCGGCCCATTCACGAGCTCAACAGGCCCGTGCGCCCCAGGGGTCGGCGCTACCGTTTGCCAATTGGCCACGCCTGTGTGAAGCGGCAAGGTCAGATCCTCGCAGACGGGAACACAACGCGGAGGTACGCGCTCCGTGTGGAAGCTGCTGACACCCGAATTACTCCCCGTCGTGCCCGAATAGACAGCGACCACATCGAGTTCGACATCGCTTTCGATCACGACATAGCCTTTGACGAAGCCACCCATTCCGACCGGAAGCGTCCTGACGATGGCATCGCAGTCGATCTCGACTGCCGCATCCGGTCCCAGTACCAGCGGGCGAAACTGGGTAATCAGACCGCTGCCCTCGCTGTCGACCGGTTCGGCAATCGCCACCTTCCACCTGAACCGCGCATCGCGACATTTCTCGGGGTTGTGGATGTTGACGGCGGTCCAGTATCGGCCGGGCGCCACCGGCGTGGAACCAAGCGTTCCACCACCACCGCCGCCATCGCAACAATCCACAGTACCGCAAACAACTTTTACCGCGTATTGGAACTCGACCTTGCAAGCGACACGCGCCTGGTCGCATTGACAGTCTCGATCGTTCGACATTTTGAATACCTCCGGTTATCGTTTCCCTGGAACCCAGCAGCCCTGGATTGCCGTGCATTTCCCACCAGCGAAAACGCGCGGCGACCAGCGCTGGAAGTCCATCGTAGGCAAGCGACTTGGAAGGCAGTTTGATAAATCGTTAGGCGAGCTGAACGCAAGAGCATCGCCGCGTGTTCGACAGGAGCCTTGGCAACACCAGGCAGCGCCGAGCCGTCCAGTGCCTGAACTGGACGGCATCCGGCTTGCAATTGCCGGGCTTACCTGGCCGGCTGCAGCTGCAGCGAGCCGTCATCAGCCATGTCCGCCGATAGCCGCGCGATGAATATATGCATCGTCGAGATTCCAGAAAACCTGAGGAATCGTCCCAATTAAGCTTGGTCATAATTAGTTTCAAGCAACTAAATTGGCGCTATGCTGGAAGCTCGATCAACACTGGAGCTTCCAGATGAAACCACAACTATTGCGTCCCATCCTGGCCGTCGTCGGCCTGCTGATTGCCCTGTTTATCCTCGCGCCGTTCGCGCAGGTACCCACCGGCTACCGCGGCGTGATCACCACCTTCGGCAAGCCGAACGAAGAAATTTACGGCGAGGGCCTGCACTTCCGCTGGCCGCTGGTGCAGCGCATGCACCTCGTGAACGTCTCGATTCAAAAAGGCGAAGGCGTGGGCAGCGCCGCCTCGCGCGACCTGCAGAACGTCGAGACCAAGGTGGCGATCAACTACCACACCGACCCGCGCCGCGCGGTGTATGTGTTCCGCGAGCTGGGCAACGAGCCGGGCGAACGGATCATCGTCCCCAGCGTGCACGAAGCGGTGAAGGCGGTCACCGCCAACTTCACGGCAGAGGAACTGATCGCCAAGCGCGCCGACGTCAGGAACCAGATCGTCGAGCACCTGCAGGCGCGCATGAACCGCCACGGCATCGTGGTCGACGAATTCTCGATCGTGGACTTCCAGTTCAGTAAAACCTTTAACGAGGCGATCGAGGCCAAGACCACGGCTGAGCAACTGAAGATGAAGGCCGACCGCGACCTCGAACGCATCGTGGTGGAGGCACGCCAGAAAGTCGAGCGCGCCAAGGCGGAAGCGGCTTCGCTGGCCCTGCAGCGCCAGGAAGTCACGCCCGAGCTGCTGCGCCTGCGCGAAACCGAGAACCAGGCCAAGGCCATCGACAAGTGGGACGGCCACCTGCCCGCCACCATGGCCGGCGGCGCCGTGCCCTTCCTCGACCTGGCCGCCCTGCGCGCAGCCAAGTAAAGCGTTACATAGGCGCGAGGGTCACCTTACGCAGTTCGTACGGCGCACCCTCGAGCTGGAAACCGATCCGTCCACTGGCAGGCTTGGCGCCGCTGATGCGGTTCTGCAGCACGCCGTTGACCGTCACCTCGATGCTGCCGGCGCGGGCGACGATGTCGCACACATTCCATTCGCCAGCCGGCTTCTCGCTGTCGGCCGCCATGCGGGCCTTGAGCGGCACTGGCGCGGCGCTGGTGAGCGGCTCGGCGAAGCTGGCCCCGGCCATCGGCAGCAGGTCGCCCACGCTGCCCGACTTGGTCTGCACCTGCTGGCTGAGCGGCCAGGCGCGGTCCTTCGGGCCGCCTTCGATATGCAGCAGCACGCCGCCATTGCCCGGCTTACCCGGCCAGCGCCACTCCACATGCATGCGGAAGTCGCTGTAGCTGCCGGTGGTGGCCAGGTAGCCGGTCGGCTGGCCGGTGGA
>CAMLHI010000528.1 GCA_946479705.1 uncultured Oxalobacteraceae bacterium | reverse complement strand
GCTGGTGCCGCTGCTGCCGGCCACCGGCTGGATCGCCATCAAGGCCGCGCCGCCGCTGCACGCGCCGGTGGCGATGCCGGCCTCGCTGGGCATTCCGGCGGCGCAGCCGGCCACGCTGCCGGCGCAGTAGCGCACGCCGCTGCCTCGCACGGAACCCATGCGCCCGGTGGGACCGTGCCCGCCCACCTGCGCGTGCCCGACCAGCGATCCCGCGCCCGCGGGTGTGGCGAAATGTAGATAGGAATTGCCAATTCGGCCGAAGTGGTTAAAAATCAATGTATATTGAACAGTAGCAACAAATGGTGGTGTGTTGATTCAGTCTGATTGTCACTTCCGGCGACTTTTGGGGCGCCATTCGCGAGTCCACAATCCGATTGAGTATCCATGCATACTTCCTGCCTTCCTCTTCGCACTTCCATCCTGTTCGCCGGTATCGCCGCTTTCGTGCTTGTTCTTGGCTTGTCCGGCTGTGCTGGCACATCGTCGCCGGCCGGCCCAGGCGGCTCGACGCCAGACGCGCCTGCCTTAACGCAATTACCGGCCATTACCAGTCAGCCAGCCGACCAGTCCGTTGCCATTGGGCAAACGACGACCTTGACCGTCGCCGCCAGCGGTGCGGGGCCGTTCAGTTATGAGTGGACGCGCGATGGCGTGGTGACCGCGGGCGCCACCGAGTCCAGTTACACCGTGCCGCCAGCCAAAGCGGGCGATAGCGGCGCGGTCTGGCGCGTCAGCGTCGCCAACGCCAATGGCGTCACGGTCAGCCGGCCGGCCTTGATCACTGTCGGCGGTTCCGGCGAACGTACCTTCATCGGCGACCCTGCCGCCTACTCTGACCGCTCCCAGCGCAGCGTGACTTTCCCGACCTCGATCGCGCTCGATGGCGCCGGCAATGTGTATGCCACCGTCGTCGGTCCGGGCGTGCTCAAGATTTCCACGCGCGGGGTGGTGACGGGGATGCCAGGGCTGTCGAGGACAGGAGGGTTGCCGCTCTGCTTTTCACCTCAGGACCTTGCGTTCGACCGCACGGGAAACCTCTACCTTCTCTGTGGCTCGGCGGTCTACAAGGTGACTACCGGCGGCGAACAAATCCTGTTGGCAGGCAGTCCAAGCGTTGGCGGGAATGCCGACGGCAAGGGTACGGCGGCGCGCTTTCTCGCACTGTCCGCCCTTGTGGTGAACGATAGCGGCGTGCTGTACGTTGCCGACAACGGCAACGGCACACTGCGCCGGATCGATCCGGACGGCACCGTCAGCACCGTCGCCGGAAACGGCACCGGCGCGCCCGGCGCCGACGGGACCGGGCCGTCCGCGCGGTTTCGTCTCATGAAGGCGCTTGCGCTTGACCCACAAGGAAACGTGCTGCTTTCCGACGACACCGCGATCAGGAAAATAACGCCTGCCGGCGTCGTCACCACGGTGGCGGGTGCGCTCTCCTCGAGAGGACAGACGGATGGGAGCGTTGCCGATGCGCGCTTTTTCCAGTTGGAGGGCATCGTGGTCGATACGGCGGGGAACATATTTGTCGCCGATAGTTTTCTTAATACCATCCGTAAGGTGACGCCGGACGGGCAGGTCGTCACTGTGGCGGGCCAGCGAGGTATCCAGGGCACGGCCGACGGTGTGGGGTCGGCGGCCATGTTCGCACAGCCACGGCGGCTCGCCATGGATAAGCTCGGCAATATCTATGTGTCTGAACGCAGCGGAGCCACCCGCAAGATGACGGCGGGCGCCGAGGTGAGCACCTTTTATGGCAACACCGGGCTGCCAGCATCGTCGAGCACCGTCATCGCACGGGGGCACGAAGGGGTGTCCTGGTTCGTGACCGGGATGAGCATCAATCCGGCCAATGAGGTATTGTTTTCATCGTACAACGCCGTATTGAAGGCGAGCGCTCCCGGCGATGTTCGCCTGTTCGCACAAAGCACTTCGACCATCTTCACTTTCGGCCCCACGGTCCTGGCAGTGCCCATGGAAATCGGCGAAGAGTTTCACGCGCTGGCCGCCGGGCGGAACCTGACCTATGCCGTGGTCGGAGAGAGCAGGTACGAAAGCAATCCCAAGCGGCGGCTGATCAAGTTCGATGCCGCCGGCACGCTCACCCCGATCGTTATCAGCGCCGACGGCAGCGTCATCGGGGAACCGGAAGTGACCGGCATCGCGGTCGACGCCGACGACAATGCCTACGTGGCCATGGTACGCAACCATTTGGTTTGCGTGGCGCCGAATCCTTGCGTCCAGCAGAAGCTCGCCACCGTGTACCGCGTCGCGCCCAACGGCGCCGCCGTGCAGCTGCTATCGAGCGCCTCGGCCTATCCGGGCCGTGGCGACCTCAGCTTTGGTGCCGCCGGGGGCGTCGCCGTCGATCGCAGCAAGAACGTGTACGTCGCCGACCGCGGCAACAACAGCGTGCTGAAAATCTCGCCGGCAGGCGTGGTTTCCATCCTGGCCGGCACCCCGGGCGTGACTGGCCACGCCGATGGCAGCGGCGTCGCGGCGCAGTTCTCCGGCCCGGACGCGATCACGGCCGACCTCAACGGCAACGTGTTCGTGTTCGACCGCAACAACTATACCATCCGCAAGATTGCGCCGAATGGTGCCGTCACCACCATTGCCGGTACCGCGGGCAGCTCGGGCATTTGGTACAAGGGCACCGATGGCCTGTTGCCAGTGGTGAGTGCGCTGGCGGCCGACACTGCCGGCACGCTGTACGTGGCCACCGATTTGGGCATCATCAAGATCGTCCCCTGACCCGGGGTCAGAACACGCACATCCGGTCGGCTGCGGCGCGCAGCTCGGCGCGGAAGTGCGGATGGGCGA
>CAMLHI010000527.1 GCA_946479705.1 uncultured Oxalobacteraceae bacterium | reverse complement strand
TCGAGGTCGATCAGCGCGTCGCCGCACAGCACGATGGTGGTTTCGTCGAAGAAACCGCCGAAATCCTGGATCTTCTTCATGCCGCCGGCCGAGCCGATCGGCTGGGGAACGACGTCGCCGTTGTCGTTGGTATAGCCTTCGAAGGAATAGCCGATCTGGACGCCGAACTGGTGCCCTTCGCCGAAATACTCTTCGATCTTTTCATGCAGGTAGCTGACATTGACCATGATTTCGGTAACGCCATACTTGGCCAGGTGTTCGACCAGATAGGCCATCACGGGCTTGCCGAGGATGGGAATCATGGGTTTGGGCAGGTCGTAAGTCAGGGGACGCACACGGGTGCCCTTGCCAGCCGCCAGGATCATCGCTTTCATGGGGTCTCCTTTACAGTGTTGAGGTGCCGTCTTGCCCGCGCCCCGGCCGGGGGCGGGCTTCCATCGTACAGGCCTGGGAAGGAGCGCCGCGATTGGAGTAATGTCAGTCGGCCGAGTTTTGCTGCCAGCGCCACGAGTCGGCGCACATCTGCGCGACGCCGCGGCTCGCTTTCCAGCCGAGCTCGCCTTCGGCCACGGCCGGATCGGCGTAGCAGGCGGCGATGTCGCCCGGACGGCGCTCGACGATCTGGTAGGGCACCTTGCGTCCGCTGGCGTCCTCGAATGCGCGCACCATCTCCAGAACGCTGTTGCCGCGTCCCGTACCCAGATTATAGGTAAGCAAGCCAGATTCTGTCGCCAGCTTGTCCAGGGTCTTGACATGGCCGTCGGCCAGGTCGACCACGTGGATGTAATCGCGCACGCCGGTGCCGTCGGCGGTCGGGTAATCGCCGCCGAAGACCGACAGGAAAGCGCGCTGACCCACCGCGACCTGGGTGATGTAGGGCATCAGGTTATTCGGGATACCGTTCGGCGATTCACCGATCAGTCCGCTTTCGTGCGCGCCCACCGGATTGAAGTAGCGCAGCAGCGCGATGCGCCAGCTCGGGTCGGATTTGTACAGGTCGCGCAGCATTTCTTCGATGTGCAGCTTGCTGCGGCCGTAGGGATTGGTGGCCGACAGCGGGAAGTCTTCGCGGATGGGCACGGTGGCCGGGTCGCCATACACCGTGGCGGACGAGGAAAACACCAGCGACTTGACGCCCGCCTTGGCCATGCTTTCGAACAGCACGATGCTGCCGGTGACGTTGTTGTCGTAGTAGCGCAGCGGCTGGGAGACCGATTCGCCCACGGCCTTCAAGCCCGCGAAGTGCACCACCGCATCGAATTTGTCCGAGGCGAAAGCCGCTTCGATGGCGGCGCGGTCGCGGATGTCCGCTTCGATGAAGGGCAGGCTCTGGCCGGCGATCTGCTCGACGCGGTCCTTGACGCTGAGTTTGGCGTTGGACAGGTTATCCAGGGCGACCGGCTGGTGACCGGCCTTGATCAGTTCGACGCAGGTGTGCGAACCGATATAACCCAGTCCGCCTGTCACTAGAATTTTCATGCTGTAGTCTCGCTTTCATCATCGACACATGCCGCCCGAGCGTGCGAGGCGGGGCCAAGTTGATGATTGTATATGGAAAGCCTCATTCACCGCGAGGGAGCACCCGTGCGCGGCTCATGCGGCTGAGGAGGGAATCGACGGAAATCCAGGCCAACTGGTCGTCGAATTCGCCGCCGGGGTCGCGCGCGCCGTCCGAGCGGGCGCGCTGCATGAAGACGGTGCTGGCCACGGCATTGGCGCGCTCGTCACGGTTGGCGGTAGCGCTGCCGGGCTGGGCAATGCCGGCGATGCTCACGCCCATATTGTCGCGCCCGCTGGAAAGCACCACGGCGGCGGCGCACTGGAAGCCCAGCGAACAGTTGGGATTGCCGGCCAGGTAGACGATGCGCTCGGCCTGGCGCGTGACCACGCTCTTGGTGCCCACCGCGATGGTCGGCTGCAAGGGCGCGGTGGTCATGACCGGGGTGACGCTGTAGCGCAGCAGGCGGCCCCAGCCGTCACCGGGCGGAATGCCCAGGCTGGCCCAGGGCAGGAAACCCGTGCAGCTTTGTTCGGTGTCGCAACGGCCTTCGAATTCGCGTCCGGAAGCCGTTTCGCGCGCCGGCCGCGGCAGGCGGCCATTGGCCAGGGCAAAGCCGATCAGGGCATCGCGCGCCTGCTTCAGGGCCGCTTCGGTGTGGCGCTCGGGCGCGGCGCGCAGGTCGAAGCGCGCCACGCCGTTGAGAAACACCGAGGCCGCGCCCAAGCCGACCACGGCCAGCAGCAGCAACAGGGCTGCTCCGCGCTGACGCAGCTCCTGCACAAGCATTACAGGCGCCAGACCTTGATGCCGGCCGCGCGCAGGCCTTCGGCGTCGAAGCAAGCCTTGACGTCGATGAAAGCGCCGCCCTTGATCAGCTTTTTCTGGAAGTCTTCCACGCCGATCTCGGTGAACTGCTGGTGGCACACGGCCGCCACGATGGCGTCGGCGCGCGGCAGCTCATCCCAGCTGCACAGGCGCACGCCGTATTCGTGCATGGCTTCGTCGGCGTCGGCGTAGGGATCGTGCACATGCACTTCGACCCCATAAGCGCGCAGCTCGTTGATGACGTCGGCCACCTTGGAATTGCGCAGGTCGGCGCAGTCTTCCTTGAAGGTCAGGCCGAGCACGTTGACGCGCGCGTCCTTGACGTAGCTGCCGCAGGCGATCATGTTCTTGATGGTCTGCTCGGCGATGTACTTGCCCATGCCGTCATTGATGCGCCGCCCCGCCAGGATCACCTGCGGGTGGTAGCCCACCATGTCGGCCTTGTGGGTCAGGTAGTAGGGGTCGACGCCGATGCAGTGGCCGCCCACCAGGCC
>CAMLHI010000526.1 GCA_946479705.1 uncultured Oxalobacteraceae bacterium | reverse complement strand
TCGTCGCCGTAGCTCAGGGTCGAGAGGATGCGCTTGGCTTCTTCCAGCGTGGCCGCGTCGTTCTTGCCGGAATCGTAGAGCTGGGCCACCGAGTGCGAGGCCAGTTCGACGTAAGCCTTCAGTTCGGCTTCCTTGCTGGCCAGGTAAGCGTGCTGGATGGTGGCGCGCTGCTGCTGGGCAAGACTGTTGGCCTGGTGGCGCACGAACAGGGCCAGCGCGCACAAGGCCAGGATCAGGGGGCTGACGGCGAACAGGATGACTTTGTGCCGCAGCTTCATGGTGTGTTCAAAATCAATGTCATGGGCGGATTTTACGTCGCTTCCGCCCTGCGCGCCTACGTAGTAATACGCAGCCGCCTGCGTAATGCAGCGCTTGTTGACAGTGTGGCCTTCTTTGATCGGTTGCGCGGCAAACGTCGCCGTTCACGGCGGGGTCAAGAGCGCGGACGGCAAAGCCGTCCTTGTCGTTGTGGCCGCTGTTCGGTATCGCCAACCAGATGCTGGCCGGCATCGCGCTGATCCTCGCGACCTGCGTGCTGTTCAAGATGAAGCGGACGCGCTACGCCTGGGTCACCGTGGTGCCGACCGCATGGCTGCTGATCTGCACCTTGACGGCGGGCTGGCAAAAGATTTTCCACGAGAACGTGCGCATCGGCTTTATGTCCCACGCACGCAAATTCCAGGCGGCGATCGACCAGGGCAGCGTGCTCGCGCCGGCCAAGAAAATGGACCAGATGCACCGCATCGTGTTCAACGATTATGTCGACGCGGGGCTGGCGGCCTTCTTCATGTGCGTGGTGCTGGCGGTATTGCTGTTCGGCATACGCACGGTGTTGGCGGCGCGTGCCAGCAGCAAACCGAGCGCGCAGGAATCGCCCTTCGTGCCGGCGCCGCTGGCCCAGGCTTGAGCGGCTTAACGATGGGCATGTTCGACGCCCTCGCGCAGGCCGGACGCTACCTCGGACAAAGCATGCGCCTGATGGTCGGCCTGCCCGAGTACGACAGCTACGTGGCGCACATGGAAGCGACCCACCCGGAGCAAGCGCCGATGAGCTACGAAGACGTCTTTCGCGAACGCCAGCAAGCGCGTTACGGCGGCGCGGGCAAGCGCGGTGGTTGCTGCTGAGCTTTGCTGCTGAGCTTTGCTGCTGAGCTTTGCTGTTGAGCTTGCTGCTGCGTTCCAGCCGCCGATTTCGCTCCTGGCATCGGCAAATTTCCCCTTCTAAAAATCCCTCCAGATAGCGTGGCCGGGTGCCACGCTATTATTTTCCCGCGTGAAAGTAAGCCAATTCCCCGCAGGCGTTTCCGGTTTTTCCCCCAGTAAAGTCAACGTTGTTTCTGCACTGCCGTGTCCGGCAACTTTGCGCCCGATCAAAGCTCAGCAGAATCATTGCCCGTATATTTTTCCTGCTGGAACTGTCTTATCGATTAACGTACCCAGGTCGCGATGCCATGTTGAACTTCGAGCGCTCAAGCCTGAACAAGAAGTTGACGATCATCTCCTTCTTGTCGACCGGTACTGCCTTATTGTTCGTCTTCATCGCCTTCACCGTCACGTCGGTGTTGAACCACCGCAACGATGAAGGCATGCAACTTTCCTCCTTCGCCGGCGTGGTCGGCGCCAACAGCGTCGACGCCTTGCTGTTCAACGACCGCAACCAGGCTCAGCGCACCCTGTCGGCGCTCAAGGCCAAGGTGGAAATTGCCGGCGCCGCCCTGTTCGACCGCAAGGGCAAGCTGTTCGCCAGCTACGTGCCGGACACCCGCGCCGATGCCGCCGAAGCCGTGCCCGCCGAACTCAATCTCGACGAAGCGGCCCTGGCCGAAGCCAACCGCCAGGGCGCCAGCGTGTGGGCCACCAGCATGCGGCTGTACCGCCCGGTCGTGGCCAATAATTACCAGGTCGGCGTGGTCATGATCGAAGCCGACCTGACCACCATGTGGCTGGACGTGGTCAAGTCGCTCGGCGTGATCGCCGCCGCGATGGGCGGCTCGCTGATGGTGGCGCTGCTGATGGCCAGCCGCTTCAAGAAAAGCATCGCCGATCCGGTCACCAAGCTCATCAACGCGGCCCAGAAAGTCTCGGCCAGCCAGAACTACAACCTGCGCATCACGCACGAACGCAACGACGAGCTGGGCACCCTGATCGACAGCTTCAACAACATGCTGGCCCAGATCGAAGGCCGCGGCGCCGCCCTCACCCACCACCGCGACGAACTGGAACGCCAGGTCAGCGTGCGCACCGAACAACTCGAAAAAGCCAAGAACGCCGCCGAAGCCGCCAGCCGCGCCAAGAGCGCCTTCCTGGCCACCATGAGCCACGAAATCCGCACCCCCATGAATGGCGTGCTGGGCATGACCGAAATGCTGCTCGGCACCCCGATGACGGAGGCGCAGCGCAATTTCACCAGGCTGGTCAAGCGCTCCGGCGAGCATCTGCTGGTGATCATCAACGACATCCTCGACATTTCCAAGATCGAAGCCGGCAAGCTGTCGATCGAATACATCAACTTCAACCTGTGGGATTTGCTCGACGACATCAACACCATCTACACCCCGCAAGCCCACAGCAAGGGCATTGCGCTCGACTTCGATATCGCCAACGACATCCCGGTAGCCATTTGCGGCGACCCCAACCGCCTGCGCCAGATCATGGCCAACCTGCTCGGCAACGCCCTCAAGTTCACCGACCACGGACGCATCCTGGCCAAGGTCGCGGTGGCCAGCGAAGACGGCGCCACCGTCCAGCTGCGCTTCGAAGTGCACGATACCGGCATCGGCATTTCGCGCGAAGCGCGCAGCCGCATCTTCGAAGCGTTTTCCCA
>CAMLHI010000525.1 GCA_946479705.1 uncultured Oxalobacteraceae bacterium | reverse complement strand
GATGTGGCGATACAGGCGTGTGGGCATGGTGCGGCAGCTTTCATGATGCGGTCAGGTGGCCGCGCCGGCCAGCGGTAGCCACAGTGTAAAACAGGCCCCCTGGCCGGGTTCGGACGCCAGGCCCAGGCGCGCGCCCATCAGCGCGGCCAGGCGCGCGGCGATCGCCAGCCCCAGGCCGGCACCGTCGGCGCCGCGGGTGGACGAGCCGTCGGCTTGCTCGAAGGGGGCGAAGATGCGTTCGTGCAGCGCGGCCGGCACCCCCGGTCCCTGGTCGCGCACGTCGATGCGCAAGGCCTCGCCGCTCCGGCTGGCGGCCAGCACGATCGAGCCGCGCGGGGAGAAGCGTACGGCGTTTTCCAGCAAGCGGTCAAGCAACTGTAACACCTTGTCGGCATCGCAGCGCAGGCTGGGCGGCAGGCCGGGTTCCAGCTGCACGTCGAGGAGCAAGCCCTTGGCGGCGGCCGCGCCGGCATGGCGCTCGGCCGCGCGCGCCAGCAGCGCGGCCGGCGCATGATCGGCCGGCGCCAGGGCCACGCTGCCGGTTTCCAGGGCCGCCAGTTCCAGCGCCGCCGTGACCATGGTCAGCAGGCGCTGGCCGGCGCTGCCGATCTGGCGCGCGTAGGCGGCCTGTTCGGGGTTGTCGAGTTCGCTGTTCAGCAGGGCCGCATAGCCCAGGATGCCGGTCAGCGGGGTGCGCAGTTCGTGCGACATATTGGCCAGGAAGCGCGACTTGGCGCCGCTGGCTTCGAGCGCGCGCGCGCGGCTGGCCACCAGGCGGCCGGCCAGCACGATCAGGGCGGCGGCAAACAGCACGATGATGGCGCTGGCCAGCGCCGCCATGCGCAGTGCCTGGCGGCGCGCCGGCTCGAAGGCGCGCAGGCGTTCGTCGACGTCGATCCCGACCGAGACGAACAGGGGATAGCGGGGCAGGGCGCGGAAGGCGTAGATGCGGGTGTGCTGGTCGAACGGGCTGCGCGCCGTCAGGCTGCCTTCGCGGCGCCCCAGCATGGCGGCGAACAGGGCGCTGCCGCTGCGGTCGAAGCCGCCGCTGTCGCTGGCGCCGGAATGGCCCGCGCGCACCACCCCGTCGGTGCCGGTGAGGGCCAGCGAGCCGTCGCGGCCGAGGTCGATTTCGCGGTACAGGTCGGCGAAATAGGCCGGGTCGATCGAGGCCACCACCACCCCGAGCAGGGCGCCGTCGGGGGCGCTGATGCGGCGGGTGAGCTGGATCGACCATTTTTTCGATACCCGTCCGCGCACCGGCTTGCTGATGTACAGACCATGGTCGGCGTCGCGGTGCACGGCGATGTGCGCGCGGTCGGCCAGATTGGTGGGGGTGAACGCTTGGCTCGACAGCACCACGTTGGCGTGGCGGTCGACCACGGTGTAAAGGTTGTAGATATCGCCGGGAATGCGGCCACTGCGCACTTCCTCGGCCAGGTCGAGCCGCTCGCCCAGCTGCAGGTAGCGAAAGCGCAGCCAGCGCAAGGCCTGGTCGGCCGCTTCCAGGGTGCGCACGCTATGCTCCTCGACCACCCGGGCGAAGCTGCGCGCGTCGTGCCCGGCCTGCTCGAGGGTGCGCTGCTGGCCGGCCGCGATCTGGTGCAGCGTCATGGCCCACACCAGGCCCAGCAGCACCGCGCCGAACAGGCACACCACCAGGCGGACATCGCTGAGTTTGGGCAGGCGCATCATTCGGGCTGGCTTGTCCGTGAAAACCGTTGAAATCGTGAAATTCGTTGGCGGGGGCGCTGTGCGCCTCTCAGCCATGCTGCTGCAGCGCGCGTGCCCGCCGCGCCAGACAGGCGCGCAGATAGCCGCGCAATTCGTCGAAGTTGACCGGCTTGGGAAATTGCACGGTCCCGGCCGGCATGCGGCCGCGCGCGGCGATGACGTCCGCGGGCAGGCCGGACAGGATGGCCACGTCGATGTCGCGCAGGTCGGGATAGCCGAGGATGGTGCTGATGACTTCGAAGCCGTCGATGCCTTCCATCATGATGTCGGCGAGCACCACGTCGGGGCGGTGGTGCGCCACATCCATCAGCGCCTGATAGCCGTTGTGGCAAAAACGCAGCTCCAGCGCCAGGTCCCAGCCGCCCAGCTTGTGCGCGTACAGGGCGCGCTGCATCTCGCTGTCTTCGATCACCAGTACGCGCAGGCCTGCCTCGCCCGCCGCGCGCGCGGCCGGGGCGCTTGCCGGCGCGGCCATATAGGCTTGCACCGCGGCGAGCGGAATGCGGCGGTGCCCGCCGCGGGTTTTCCAGGCCTCGATTGCGCCCGCTTCGACCAGTTGCTGGACCGAAGTGACGGAAATGCCCAGCAAGCGCGCCGCTTCCTGGGTCGTGCAAACATCGGATGGGGTCACCATGTTCTCCCTTTGGAACTTTGAATTGTCGTGCTTCCAATAAACAACACAATTCTATCAAATTCATGCCTATAATTTCTACAGCGAAATCGATGTTGCCAATTTACACGAATTTCGCACTTTCGGCAGATGTCGTTGTTTTCACGCCAAACTTGTCACTAGCAGGAGACGATCATGAAAATTCATCACTTGAACATTGGCGTGCGGCTGGGAGCCAGCTATGCGGTCCTGCTGGCGCTGCTGGTCCTGCTGACCGTGTGCGGCCTGCTGGGAATGCAGCAAATTCAAGGCAATCTCGAGCGCGTCACGCGCGAGTTCGACCGCAAGGAATACCTGCTCTACACCATGTCCGAGTCGGTCCACGTGGTCGCGCGCGTCTCGCGCAGCGTGGTGCTGCTGGACGACCTGGCCCGCATCGACCATGAAATGCTCAAGGTCGACGCGGCGCGCGCGCGCTACGACACG
>CAMLHI010000524.1 GCA_946479705.1 uncultured Oxalobacteraceae bacterium | reverse complement strand
CGGCAATGTTCGCTTGCGCAAGAGCAAGGCATCCATCGATAATAGCCCATGCTCATCAAACGCAAATCCATCGAACAAGCCGAGTCCTCGCGCCGCCCTCCCCGCAAGCCCAAGTTTGCCCCCGTCACGCTGTCCGAACAGGACGGCGTGCGCTACCTGCATTTCGGCACTGAATGGGTCCAGGGTGCGATGCGCATCCGCAAGCCCGACTGGCCCGAACTCGAATACGCCCAGCAGATGATGGCCTGGATGCTGTTCATCGAGCAGCCCGCTGCCGTCGCCCAGCTTGGACTGGGCACTGGCGCCCTCACCAAGTTTTGCTACCGCCAGTTCCCCGAAGCCACGGTTACCGCCGTCGAGCTGAACGCGTCCGTCATCAACATCTGCGCGTCGATGTTCAAGCTGCCGCCCAACGACGAACGCCTGAACGTACTCGAAATGGACGCGCTCGACTTCGTCAACGACCCGGCCAACGCCGGCGCCTTCGACGTGCTGCAATGCGACCTCTACGACGCCACCGCCAAGGGGCCGGTGCTCGACACGGCCGAGTTCTACCGCGCCTGCAAGGACTGCCTCACGCCAGGCGGCATCATGACCGTCAACCTGTTCGGCGACCACCCCAGCTTCGCCAAGAACCTCAAGGCCATGAAATTCGGATTCGGCCACGTGATTTGCCTGCCTGAAGTGCATGATGGTAATGTGGTCGCGATCTGCTTCCGCGACCGCCCCACGCTCGACTTCGACGCCCTGGCCGCGCGCGCCGCGCAGATCGTCGCCGCCACCAAATTGCCCGCCAAATCGTGGGTCAAGGGCATCAAGGCGGCCATCGCCTGAACCGCCAGCGCACACGGAGAACCGCTTGAACGCAGATCAGAACGCCGCCGCCGACCAAGCGGTTCCCGCCCCCGCCAAACCGAAAGGCCCGCGCACGCTCGACCTGCAAGCCATTTTCTCGTGGCTGCTGGCCGATGGCATGGTCGACAAGGCCAACGTCAAGGCCCAGTTCGCGCAGGCCCAGTCCATCCTCAAGAACGCGGTCGGCTCGATGCACCCGCTGTCGGCGGTGGCGCAATGCAAGCTGGTCTCACAGCAACCGCCGCACCGGCTGATGACGCTGGATCTGTTGTCCGAATGGGCCGCGGCCAAGGTCGGCCTGAACTTCATCCGCATCGACCCGCTCAAGATCGACTTCACCAAGGTGGCCGACGTCATGTCCGCCACCTACGCGGCGCGCTTCAATATCCTGCCGGTGGAGCTGACCGGCTCGACCCTGGTGGTGGCCACCGCCGAGCCCTTCAATATCGAATGGGAAAGCGAGATCGCCAAGATTTCGCGCCGCAAGATCCAGCTGGTATTCGCCAACCCGCTCGACATCGCCCAGTACATCGCGCAGTTCTTCAGCCTGGCCAAATCCATCAAGGATGCCAACAAGTCCAACGGCCAGGACCTCGCGCTGCGCAACAATTTCGAGCAGCTGGTCGAGCTGGGCAAGACGAACAAGCAGGTCGACGCCAACGACCAGCACGTCGTCAACATCGTCGACTGGCTGTGGCAATACGCCTTCGAGCAGCGCGCCTCCGATATCCACCTCGAACCCAAGCGCGAGATCGCCGTGATCCGCTTCCGCATCGACGGCGTGCTGCACCAGGTCTACCAGGTGCCGGCGGTGGTGATGATCGCCATGACCGCGCGCATCAAGCTGCTGGGCCGGATGGACGTGATCGAAAAGCGCCGCCCGCAGGATGGCCGCATCAAGACCCGCACCAATGGCGGCCAGGAAGTCGAGCTGCGCCTGTCGACCTTGCCCACGGCCTTCGGCGAAAAACTGGTGATGCGCATCTTCGATCCCGACGTGGTCGTCAAGACCCTGCCGGAACTGGGCTTCCCGGCGGACGACGCGGCGCGCTGGGATTACCTGACCAACCGCCCGCACGGCATCATCCTCGTGACGGGCCCGACCGGTTCGGGCAAGACCACCACGCTGTACACCACGCTCAAGGCGCTGGCGACCTCGGAAGTGAACGTGTGCACGGTGGAAGACCCGATCGAGATGGTCGAAGCCTCGTTCAACCAGATGCAGGTGCAGCCCGGCATCGACCTGTCCTTCGCCGACGGCGTGCGCGCCCTGATGCGGCAAGATCCCGACATCATCATGGTCGGCGAGGTGCGCGACCTGGGCACGGCCGAAATGGCGATCCAGGCCGCGCTGACCGGCCACCTGGTGCTGTCGACCCTGCACACCAACGACGCGCCCTCGGCCGTGATGCGCCTGCTGGAACTGGGCGTGCCCTACTACCTGCTGGAGGCCACGCTGATCGGCATCATGGCGCAGCGCCTGGTGCGCACGCTGTGCGCGAATTGCAAGGCGCTGGACGGGGTCATCAGCGACGAAGTGTGGCAGAGCATTGGCGGCGCATGGAAGATTCCCAAGCCAGCGACGGTGTACCGGCCGATCGGCTGCCCGGAGTGCCGCCAGACCGGCTACCGCGGCCGCACCGGCATCTACGAATTGCTGACCGTGACGGAAGGCTTCACCCGCCTGATCGCCGAGGAAACCGACCTCATCGCGCTGCGCCAGCAAAGCATTGCCGACGGCATGAAGCCGCTGCGCATCGCCGGCGCGTACAAGATCATCGAGGGCGTGACGACGGCGGAAGAAGTGCTGAAAGTGACGGCCGCGCTGGTGTGAGACGGCAGGAAAAAAATCCGGATGAAAAATCTGCCTAGCGGAAATCGAAATCACAGGCTATAATGCTGCCTCTTTCGGGTCGTTAGCTCAGCTGGTAGAGCAGCGGACTTTTAATCCGTTGGTCGCAGGTTCGAATCCCGCACGGCCTACCAC
>CAMLHI010000523.1 GCA_946479705.1 uncultured Oxalobacteraceae bacterium | reverse complement strand
AGCAGCATGCGGCGCACGTCCGGGTGCACGATGATCGGGTCGGCCGGCTTGTCCGGCGCTTTCGGGCCGGACAGGCTGCGCATCTGGATGCGGTCCTTGGCGTACACCAGCGCGTTCTGGTAGGCCACTTCGGTCAGGCCGAGCGACTGCATGCCCACGCCCAGGCGGGCCGCGTTCATGAACACGAACATGGCGTTCAGGCCCTTGTTCGGCTGGCCGATGATCCAGCCCTTGGCCCCGTCCAGGTTCATCTGGCAGGTCGAGTTGCCGTGGATGCCCATCTTCTCTTCGATGGCGCCGCAGGCGATGTTGTTGCGCTCGCCCAGGGTGCCGTCTTCCTTGGGCAGGAACTTCGGCACCAGGAACAGCGAAATGCCTTTCGAGCCTTCCGGTGCGTCCGGCACACGCGCCAGCACCAGGTGCAGGATGTTCTCGCTCATGTCATGCTCGCCGGCCGAGATGAAGATCTTCGAGCCGGTGATCGACCACGAGCCGTCCGCCTGCGGCAGCGCCTTCGAGCGCAGCATGCCCAGGTCGGTGCCGCAGTGGGCTTCGGTCAGGCACATGGTGCCGGTCCACTGGCCCGAGACCAGCTTGGGCAGGTAGGTTTTCTTCTGTTCGTCGGTGCCGTGCTCCAGCAGGCACTCGTAGGCGCCGTGCGACAGGCCGGGGTACATGGTCCAGGCCTGGTTGGACGAGTTGAGCATCTCGTAGAAGGAGTTGTTCAGCACCACCGGCAAGCCCTGGCCGCCGTATTCGGGATCGCAGGCCAGCGCCGCCCAGCCGCCTTCGACATACTGTTTATACGCTTCCTTGAAGCCCTTGGGCGTGGTGACCGACTTGTCGGCCGCGTTGAAGCGGCAGCCTTCGCGGTCGCCCGAATGGTTCAGCGGGAACAGCACGTCCTGCGTGAACTTGGCGCCCTCTTCCAGCACCTGGTTGATGATGTCGGTGTCGACATCCTCGAACTTGGGCATCTGCTTGAGTTCCTCGGCGACGTTGAGGAACTCGTGCAGGACGAACTGCATATCCCGGATTGGCGCGACGTACTGACCCATAATTTTCTCCTCACAACTCGGTTGCGTTTGATGGTGTGTGCCTGACAGCGAATGCGGCGGTGCGATTTACCTGGATGTTATGCAGTGGCTTTCAGCGGGTTCTGGTAGTGCATGAGCAGGCGTTCGAAGCCGGCCCGCGCGCGTTCGACGCTGCCCGGCTTGCGCAGGAAGCGGGCGTCGTGGTGCAGGGCCAGGATCATGCCGTACATTTCGTAGACCATCTGGGCGGCATCGGTATCGCCCTTGAGGTCGCCGCAATCGATGGCTTGCTGCACGCAGCGCAGCAGGGCGTCCTGCCAGGCGCGCACCATGGCCACGAGTTCCTCGCGGATCGGGCCGGGCCGGTCGTCGTACTCGACCGCCCCGCTGATGTAGATGCAGCCGGAGGCGATCTCGACGCTGACCTTCTTGATCCAGCGGGCGTACATGGCTTTCAGGCGGGCCATGCCGCGCGGCTCCTTCACGCTGGGAACGAACACTTCCTGTTCGAAGCGGAAGTGGTACAGCTTGACCACTTCGATCTGCAAGTCTTCGCGCGAGCCGAAATGCGCGAACACGCCGGATTTGCTCATGTTCATCTTGTCCGCGAGCAAGCCGATGGTCAAGCCTTCGAGACCCTGCCGGCTGGCGAGATCGAGCGCGACATCGAGAATCGCCGCCCGGGTGAGCTCGCCCTTGCGCATGAATTTGCCTGAGGTATTGATGATGTGCCCGTAAAAAAAGAACGCCACTGAATGAATCTGAACGCTCGTACTATTATCCAGCGCGTGATAAATGTCAAACGAGAACTTAGAGGCGTGTGTCTATTGATGCGGCATTGCAACCGGATGGAGGCGCACCGGCCAGCGCTTACTCGCCCGCCTTGCTCAGCTGGCGCCGGTCGCGCTTGGTGGGGCGGCCCTTGATGGTGCTGCCCGGTTCGCGGTACAGGCGCCGCGCTTCCTGGTCGTTCTCGCGCATTTCCAGGCTTTTTTCGGTTTCCTGGTACAGCAGGCGCGCCACCGGGGCCGGGCCGCGCACATCGGAGATCGCCAGCACCACCACTTCCCAGCGGTCGGCGCCGTTGTCGATGCTCAGCTTGTCGTCCAGCTTGACCGCCCGGGCCGGCTTGATGCGCTCGCCGTCGAGGCGGACCCGGCCGGTGTCGACGGCGTCGGTCGCCAGCGAACGGGTCTTGAAGAAGCGCGCGGCCCACAGCCACTTATCGATGCGTACATTGTCCATTCAGTCTGCTCATGCGTAGCCGATCGCGAAAACGCGCATCGCCAGTTTATAGAAGAAGTAAGCCACCTCGTAGCCGGTGCGGCGCACCCAGCCTACATGCTCGAACTCGTCCAGGCAAATCACCGTGCCGTCGGCCAGCCCGCGCAGGATGTGCTGGCGCACCGACTGGGCGAACTGCTCGTCCTTGACCACCACATTGGCTTCCTGGTTGAGAAACAGCGACAGGCCGTCGCAATTGCTCGATCCGACCGTGGCCCAGTCGTCGTCCACCACCGCGATCTTCGCATGCAGCTGGGTCTTGCGGTACTCGTAGACCTTCACGCCGCTGGCCAGCAGCTTCGGATAAAAGGAGCGCGCCACCATGTCCTGCAGCCAGATCTCGCCCACCCCGACCAGCAGCGACACGTCCACGCCGCGGCGCGCGGCCAGCGCCAGCGCGCGGCGGAACTTGTGGCCGGGCGCGAAATACGGATTGGCCATCAGCACGCACTTCCTGGCGTGGCCGATGGCCTGCAGGTAGGCGCGCTGGATGGTGTGGCGGTTGCGCAGGCTGTCGCGCACCACGAAGGC
>CAMLHI010000522.1 GCA_946479705.1 uncultured Oxalobacteraceae bacterium | reverse complement strand
GGCGCGGCCCTGCGCGCGGTGCGTGCCCTGCGCGTGGAAGCCGCCTTCGCGCCGGCCATCGCTGCACTGGGCGACGCCCATGCGCCAGTGCGGCGCGAAGCGGTCGGCGTGCTCGGCTACCTGAAGAGGCCCGAAGCCATCGGTGCCCTCACCCAGGCGGCCGCCTTCGACAGCGACGACGAGGTACGCCGCGCGGCTGTGGGCGCGCTCGGCTACGCCTCGGACGTGAGCGTGCAGCCGGCCCTCTCGCGCGTGCTGGCCGACCCGGCCTGGCAGGTGCGCGAGGAAGCCGCCACCACTATCGGCAAGCTGCAGCTCGCGCTGGCCATTCCCGACCTGGTCAATGCGATGGACGACGAATACTGGCAGGTGCGCGTGAAGGCCGCGCGCGCGCTCGGCAAGCTGCGCGCCCGCGCCGCCGTGCCGGCCCTGTGCGAGGCGCTGCGCCACGAGATGAGCAACCTGCGCAAGGAAGCCGTGATCGCGCTGGGCGAGATCGCCGACCCGCGTGCCATCACCCATCTGGAAGCGGCGATGCACGACAGCGACCCGGACGTGCGCAAGCTCTCGCGCCTGGCGCTGGCCACCATGGTACTGAAGGGAGGTGTGGCATGACCCACGTCGTCACTGAAGCTTGCATCGGCTGCAAGTACACCGACTGCGTGTCGGTCTGCCCGGTCGAGTGCTTCCACGAAGGCCCCAACTTCCTGGTCATCGATCCCGAGGTGTGCATCGACTGCGGCATCTGCGTGGCCGAATGCCCGGTCGAGGCCATCCTCGACGCGGCCGACCTGGCCCCCGAACAGGTCGAATACGCCGCGCTCAACGTCAAGCTGGCCGCGCGCTGGCCATTGATCACCGCGGCGCAGGCGCCGCTGCCCGATGCCGAAGCATGGGCCGACAAGAAGGAGAAGCGCAGCGCCCTGCTGGAAACGGCCTGAGTGACACAGGCCGGGTACCCGATCTTTTTATCTGTTTCAACCACATTGAAAGACATCGACTATGGCTACCCTTTTTGTATCGCCCCGTAGCGGAAGGATCCGCGCCTGCATTGCCGCGCTGGCGGCACTGGCCTGCCTGTCAGGCCACGCCAAGGACACCGTGGTCATCGGCATCGGCACGCAGAACACCACCACCAACACCGTCACCGGCGGCATCGTCATCAAGCAGCTCAAGCTGTTCGAGAAGTACCTGCCCAAGACCGGAAAATACGCCAACATCGACTTCCAGCTCGACTGGCAAAACTTCACCTCCGGCCCGCCGATCACCAACGGCATGGTGGCCGACAAAATCCAGATCGGCATGATGGGCGACTACCCGCTGCTGGTGAACGGCGCCACCGGCCAGCAGAACAAGGGCAACGAGACCCAACTGGTGGCGGTCATCGCCTACAACGCCTACGGCGCCGGCAACGGCGTGGTGGTGCACAAGGACAGCCCCTACTACGAGCTGGCCGACCTGAAGGGCAAGTCCCTCTCGGTGCCGTTCGGTTCCGCCGCCCACGGCATGATTCTGCAGGCCATGCAGGCGCGCGGCTGGCCGGCCGACTACTTCCAGCTGGTCAGCCAGACCCCGGAAATCGGCACCACCAACCTGCAGGAAAAGAAGATCGAAGCGCATGCCGACTTCGTGCCTTTCGCCGAACTGCTGCCCTACCGCGGCTTCGCCCGCAAGATATTCGACGGCGCCCAGACCAAGGTGCCGACCTTCCACGGCATCGTGGTGCGCAAGGACTTCGCCGAAAAGTATCCGGAAGTGGTGGTGGCATACATCAAGGCCCTGCTGGACGCGAACGACTGGGTGCGCGCCAATCCCAAGCTGGCGGCCGAGAAGGTCGAGGAATGGACCCGCATCGAAAAGGAAGTGGCCTATATGTTCCTGGGCCCGGGCGGCATCCACACGCTCGACCCGAGCATCAAGCCGCTGTGGATGGACACCATCAAGACTGCCTACGGCGTGCTGCAGAAGCTGGGCCGGGTCAAGCAGTTCGATGCCGACGCCTGGGTCAACGAGACCTACGTCAAGCAGGCCTTCAAGGAGCGCGGCATGGACTACGCCGCCCAGAAGCAGACCCTGTCGAACTACGACATCAAGGGCAAGGACGTCGTCTGCAACAAGCCCATCGCGCGGCCAAAGGAAGCCGGCGAAATCTGGATCGAGCATGGCGACATCGTCCCGGTCAGCTCGGCCACCTGCGCGCTCAAGGGCGTGCAGAAGTTCCAGGCGGCCGGCAAGAAGGTCGCCGTGGCCTATGTGGTCGACCATGCGCTCGGCATCAAGGTCTTTGCCGACAAGGCCTTCTACGCGCTCGAAGGCGCCGACGCAGTGCCCTTCCTGCTCAAGAAAGACGCCGAAGCCTTTGCCGCCAAGGCCGGCAGCAAGGTGGCGCTGTATCCGGAAGCCTTGCTGGCGGTGGGGAGATGAACCATGGGTATCCTCGAATTCCGTTCCAACCCGGCTGACGTGCCGGCCCCCGCGGCGCCGTTCCGCACCCCGCCGCCCTCGCCGCCGCGTGCGCCGGTGCTGGCCGCGCGGCGCCGCCGTGGAGGCGCCAACGCGCAGCTGGTCCGCTGCGCCCTCGGCGCCCTGTCGATCGGCGGCGTGCTGCTGTTCTGGTACCTGGCCACGCGCTACCGGCTGGACTGGTACATCCGCTTCGGGAACATCCCCACGCCCGGCGCCGTGTTCGACAAGGTGCTGGAGGTGAACCAGTCGCCCAAGTTCCTGATCAATATCGGCATCAGCGTGCGGCGCATCCTGATCGGCTTCGCCATGGCCGCGCTGCTGGGCACCGCGCTCGGCATCGCGATCGGCCGCTACCGCCTGTTCCGCGCCTTCAGCATGCCGGCGCTGGA
>CAMLHI010000521.1 GCA_946479705.1 uncultured Oxalobacteraceae bacterium | reverse complement strand
CGCGGCATGATCCAGCTGGCCTCGCGCTACACCGTGGCCCGCATGATGGAGCGCGACGACTTCACCAAGCGCTATAAGAGTGGGACACCGATCTCGGTCCATGAGTTCCTTTATCCTTTGATGCAGGGCTACGATTCGGTGGCTTTGAAATCCGACCTTGAGCTCGGTGGAACGGACCAGAAATTTAATTTGCTGGTCGGCCGCGAGCTGCAGAAGGATTACGGCCAGGAACCGCAGTGCATCCTGACCATGCCGCTGCTCGAAGGCCTGGACGGCGTCGACAAGATGTCCAAGTCCAAGAACAATTACATCGGCATCACGGAACCGGGCAACACCATGTTCGCCAAGCTGATGAGCATTTCCGACCTCATGATGTGGCGCTACTACGAATTGTTGTCCTTCCGTTCGCTGGCGGAGCTGGCCCAGCTCAAGGCCGAGGTCGAGGGCGGACGCAATCCGCGCGACGCCAAGGTAGCCCTTGCCCAGGAGATCGTGACGCGCTTCCACTCCGCCCAGGCGGCCGAGGAAGCGCTGGCCGACTTCGTCAACCGCTCCAAGGGCGGCATTCCGGACGACGTGCCCGAAATCAGCCTGGCCGGCGCGCCGCTGGGCGTGGCCCATCTGCTCAAGCAGGCCGGACTGTGCGCCTCCACCTCGGAAGCCATGCGCATGGTCGACCAGGGCGGCGTGCGCATCGACGGCGCCGTGGTCAGCGACAAGGCCGTGAAAATCGAGGCCGGCACCTTCGTGCTGCAAGTGGGCAAGCGCAAGTTCGCCCGTGTGACCCTGGCCGCATGATCGCGCTGCTGCAGCGAGTCACCCAGGCCAGCGTAGTGGTTGACGGCGCCACGCTCGGCGCCATCGGCCCCGGGCTGCTGGTGCTGCTGTGCGCCGAAAAGGGCGACAGCGAACGCGAAGCCGACGCCCTGCTGGCCAAGCTGCTGGCCTACCGGGTGTTTTCCGACGACGCCGGCAAGATGAACCGCAGCCTCACCGACGTGGCCGGCGGCCTGCTGCTCGTGCCGCAATTTACCCTGGCGGCCGACACCAATTCCGGCACGCGGCCCTCGTTCACCCCGGCCGCCGCGCCCGCCGACGGGCTGCGCCTGTTCGACCATGTTGTGCGACAGGCGCGCGCGCGCCATGCCACAGTGGAGACTGGGCAGTTCGGAGCCGACATGCAAGTATCGCTGACCAACGATGGCCCGGTGACCTTCTGGCTGCAGATTGCCCCGCGCTGAACCTAATACCGAACGTGCTGTCATAACAATAGTGTGGGAGAGTGGCGATGAGACTGTGGAGTGATTCCTTCCGGGACGGCGGGCTGATTCCCCCGCAATGCGCGTTCGCCGTGATCGATCCGGCCACCCACGTGCGCTTTTCCACCAACCGCAATCCGCACCTGGCCTGGGACGACGTGCCCACCGGCACCCAGTCGCTGGTATTGCTGTGCCGCGATATCGACGCGCCCTCGGTCGGCACCGACGTCAACCTGGAGGGCAGGGAGGTGGCGGAAAACCTGGCGCGCAGCGACTTCTATCACTGGACCCTGGTCGACATTCCCCCCGCCCTCCACGCCCTCGCCGAAGGCAAGTTCTCCGAACTGGTCACCCCGCACGGCAAGAACGGCCCGCTGGTGCCCTTCACCATCAAGAACGGCACCGAGCACCAGCTGCGCCATGGCATCAACGACTACACCAGCTGGTTCGCCACCGACCCGGACATGACCGGCGAATATTACGGCTACGACGGTCCCTGTCCGCCCTGGAACGACCAGCGCGTGCACACCTACCTGTTTTGCCTTTATGCGCTGGACATTCCCCGCCTCGCGCTCGAAGGGCGCTTCACCGGCCCGGAAGCGCGCCTGGCCATCCGCGGCCACATCCTCGACGAAGCCCAGATCTACGGCGTGTATTCGCTGAATCCCGCGATCGCCCCGACACTCGAACCGTAATGCCCAATCCCACCACCGACACGAGCCAGCCCATCGACGCCACCACCCTGATCCTGATCCGCCACGGCGAAACCGCCTGGAACGCCGAACGCCGCCTGCAAGGCCATATCGACATCGCCCTCAATGCCGAAGGCGAGCGTCAGGCCGAGGCACTGGCCGGCGCGCTGGCGGACCAGCGTTTCGACGCCATCTACACCAGCGACCTGCAACGCGCACGCCAGACTGCGCAGGCTGTGGGGCGCGTGGTCGGCCTGCCGCCGATCCAGGAACCCGGCCTGCGCGAGCGCTGCTATGGGGGCTTCGAAGGCTTGCTGTACAGCGAAATCGAGCAGCGCTTTCCGGCCGAGTTCGCGGCCTGGCAGGCGCGCGACATCGACGCCGTCATGCCGCCCGGCGTGCGGGTGGCGGAAAGCTTCCGCCAGTTCTACCAGCGCTGCATCGGCACCATCGGAACAATCGCCGTAGCCCATCCGGGCCAGACCCTGGCCCTGGTGGCGCACGGCGGCGTGCTCGAATGCGCCTACCGCGCCGCGCTCGGGCTGTCGCTGGCCTCGCCGCGCGACTTCGCCGTCAAGAACGCCAGCATCAACCGCCTGCGCTTCCACGATGGCCAGCTGACCACGAGCAGCTGGGGCGAGGTGGCGCACCTGCAGACGCGTGCGCTGGACGAGCTTGCCTGAGCTGCTGACCGCGATTTTCAATCGCATCGCTGGAAGTCACACATAAATAGTGCTTATTAATTGGGCAGTGCTTCGGGTAAAATAGAGGGTTCCCGCTGACTCTTTATCGAAGCCCCCAAGTGCAAATCGGCCCCTATTCCCTCCGCAATAACGTTTTCGTCGCCCCCATGGCGGGCGTGACGGACCGGCCATTCCGCCAGTTGTGCAAGCAGCTTGGCGCCG
>CAMLHI010000520.1 GCA_946479705.1 uncultured Oxalobacteraceae bacterium | reverse complement strand
CATTCATTTATCCGAGGATTAGCATGACCGAAGCGACTAGCAGCACGGCGGTGGCCATCATGGGCCTGGGCCTGATGGGCACCGGCATGGCCGAGCGCCTGATCGGGGCCGGCTTTGCGGTCACCGTCTACAACCGCAACCCCGACAAGGCCGCGCCTTTCGAAGGACGCGCGCGCATCGCCAGTTCCCCGCGCGACGCGGCCGACGGCGCCGACGTCGTGATCGCCATGCTGGCCGACGACCGGGCCTCGCGCGGCGTCTGGCTCGACGAACAGGGCGCGCTGGCCGGCCTCAAGTCGGGTGCGGTCTGCATCGACTGCTCCACCCTCACCCCGGAATGGGTGCGCGACTGGGCCGCCGAAGTGAGCGAAAGCGGCGGCATGCCGCTGGACGCGCCGGTTACCGGTAGCCGCGCGCAGGCGGCGGCGGGAGAACTCAATTTTCTGGTCGGCGGCGATGCCGCTGTGCTCGAACGCGCTCGCCCCGTATTGACGGCCATGAGCAAGCAAATCATCCCGCTCGGGCCGATCGGCAGCGGCGCCACCTTCAAGTTGATCAATAACTTCCTGTGCGGCACCCAACTGGCCGCCATGGCCGAGGCGATGGCGTGGATCGACCGCAGTGGCCTGAACCGCGAGCTGGCCTTCGAGACCCTGCTGAACGGCGCACCGGGCAGCCCCATGGTGAAGATCGTGGGAACGCGCATGGCGCGCCAGGACTACACCCCCAACTTCCATCTGCACCTGATGGCCAAGGACCTGGCCTATGCGAGCAAGGAAGCCGAACAGTCCGCCGGTCTCACGCTCACCACCGCCCGCACCGCGCAGGCCGCGCTGGACGCCGCCGTCAGCGCCGGATACGGGCAGCAGGACATGTCCGCCGTGTACCGCTTCATCCGCGGCGACAGCGCCGCCTGATCCCGGTTTTAAATGAGAACCGCCCTGGCGAATCGCTTCGCCAGGGCGGTTTTACTTGATGCACATGTCTGTATTTCGGCGCGCGCGGCGGACTGCTGTGTCCGTTGCTTGCGCCCTTGCACGCTGAGCCGCCACAATCGTGCGCCATTGTTGGCGCTTGCGGTGCTGCCTATAATGGATTGATCGCGATGACGCAAAGCAGCCGCGCCAATCAGCAAGCGCACCGGGAGCGATGCAACACACGTCGTACACTGTGCGCTAGTAAAGTCCGCTCTCGGCAAGTAGCGGGTATTCGATACATGCGGCCAGTTGGTTGCGCAACTTATTTCGATACAGATGATAAAGCGATATTCCTTGTTGATAGCGGCTCTTTTAACGTGCAATGTTTGTTTGGCTGGCGCATGGGGACCCGGAAGCTTTGACAACGACGATGCGCTCGACTGGGTACAGTCATGCAAAGAATCGAAGAGCGCGACACCTATTGGGGCTGCCCTCCGCGCCGTCGTCAAACCAGGCACTCTCGATGCATCGGAGGGCGCAGCCGCAGTCGCCGCCGCTGAACTGGTCGCTTCGGCAAGGGGAAAGCCAGGCAAATCGGTAGCAAAAGAGCTTAGCGATTGGCTTCAACGGCAGCCAAAGCAGGAGATCGCGCGCCTGTCATCGACCGCAAGGAAGGCCCTGGCCCGAGTCAAGGATCCGGGCGCTTCTGAACTGCGCCAGCTTTGGAAGGAATCCGACGAAAAGCAATGGGTGAGTGTTGTTGATGAACTTGATAGTCGCTTACGGTAGCACTGGCATGCACGCGTCACCGTATGCGCTGCGATCGGCACGGGGCCGTTGGCTTGACCCTCGTTGATCGGCGGGGTAAGGTATCCGACATCGGAGTCCATCTAACCCGTCGCCTATGCGCACCAAAATCAGCAATTTCGCCATCGGCGCTGTTGTCGTTACGTTCGTTATCGCCGCCGTGGCCCATTCCCTCACGCGCAGGGACGATTGCCTGGACAAGGCGCGTGCCTTCGTCAGCACTGCGCCGTCGATCACTGACAAGACAGGCAAGGTGACCTCGGTCGGGACCAGCTCCTGGCTCAGCGGGCAGGCCGCGTCCAGGGTCGGAGAGCGTACCTTTTACTTCCTGCTCAAGGGTGAGCGGGCCACGGCCAACGCCATTGTGAGTGCCGACCGCGCTACCTGCACCTGTCGCCTGGAATCGATCAAGTAGTCTTCCGCGATTGGCCTCTCGGCAGCCGGTTGCCTTCAGGCCTTCACCGGCTGCGCCAGCCGCCCCAATACTTCATGGGTCATACTAGCCGACGACGAACGCTGCACCTGCGCTTCGCGCTGTTCCTCTTCGATAGCCTTGCGGGTCGCCATCAGCGTTGCGGTGTCGGCTTCCAGCCGGCGGGTTTCCAGTTCCAGCAACTGACGCTTCGCTTCGGCCATGTCGCGCGTGGTCTGGGCAACCTTGCGCTGCATTTCCGCGTGCGCCTGCGCGCTCTCCAGCAGCAGTTGCTGGGCATTGCGTTTGTCGATCGCTGACTGGGCCGCCATCTCATCAGCCACTTCCGTCTGACGCGCCAGATCAGCCTTTTCCTGCTCGGCCTCTGCCCGCGCCAGAGCCGCCATGTACGAGGCCTGCTCCGACTCCAGCCGCGAGGCGATCGCCTGATTGGCGCGCTGGTCGGCGGCGGCCTTGTTGCGCTGCGCCTGCAGCTTCTGTTCCACCAGCGCCAGCGCCGCGCGTTCGGCCTCGGCGCAAGCCTGCTCGGCCAGCGCCAGTTCCTGCGCCAGCGCCAGCTTTTGCTGCTCCGCTTCTGCCTTGGCCGCCTGCGCTTCCGCCAGTTCGGTGGCGGCGCGCGCTTGGGCGGCAATGGCTTCGACCGCAGCCGTTTTCTCGGCGGCTTCGCGGGCGCTTTGTTCGGCAATCACCCGGGTCGCTTCGATCT
>CAMLHI010000519.1 GCA_946479705.1 uncultured Oxalobacteraceae bacterium | reverse complement strand
TCGACCTTGAACACGCTGACCACCTGGGCCAGCGCATCGGCCTGGTCGTGCAGGGAACCGGCCGCCGCCGCGGCTTCTTCCACCAGCGCGGCGTTTTGCTGGGTCACCGTGTCCATCTCGGACATGGCGCGATTGATCTGGTCGATGCCGGCTTCCTGCTCGTTGCTGGCGACCGTGATCTCGCCCATGATATTGGTCACGCGCTGGACGCTGGCGACGATCTCGACCATGGTACTGCCGGCCTGCTGCACCAGCCGGCTGCCGGTCTCGACCTTCTCGACCGAGTCGCCGATCAGGGTCTTGATTTCCTTGGCCGCCGCGGCCGAACGCTGCGCCAGGCTGCGCACTTCCGAGGCCACCACGGCAAAGCCCCGGCCCTGCTCGCCCGCCCGGGCCGCTTCCACGGCGGCGTTGAGAGCAAGAATATTGGTCTGGAAGGCGATACCGTCGATGACGCCGATGATGTCGACGATCTTGCGGGCCGAGGCGTTGATCGAGCCCATCGTCTCGACCACTTCGGACACCACCGAGCCGCCCTTGACGGCCACGTCCGAAGCGGCCGCCGCCAGCTGCGAGGCTTGACGCGCATTGTCGCCATTCTGCTTCACGGTCGAGGTCAGCTCTTCCAGCGAGGAAGCGGTTTCTTCCAGCGAACTGGCTTGCTGTTCGGTGCGCGCCGACAGGTCCATGTTGCCGCTGGCGATCTGACTGGAGGCGGTCGACATGGTTTCGGTGCCGATACGTACCTCGACGACAATGTCTTGCAGGCTGTCGTTCATCTTGCGCAGAGAACGCAGCAGGTCGCCGGTTTCGTCGGCGCCGGAGTCCTCGATGCGGCTGGTCAGGTCGCCCGTGGCTACGGTGTCGGCAATGTCCACGGCGCGCAGCAGGGGCGCGGTGATCGAGCGGGTAATCAGGCGCGACAGCACGATGCCGGCCACCAGGGCCGCGGCGCCGGCCGCGATCAGCACCTGGCGCGTCAGGGCGATATCGGCCTTCACCATGGCCGCCGCCTGCTCCGCCATGGTCTTGTGCTGGGCCAGCAAGCCCTTGATGGCATCGAGCAGCGCGTCCAGGGTCGGCAAGGTTTCCGCCAGCATCAGCTTGCTGGCCGCGTCATGCTGCTCGGCATCGATCAGTTTGCCGACCTTCTCGAACGAGGCCACGTAGGCCAGGCGCTTGTCCTTCATCGCCGTCAGGACTGCGTGCTCGTCGGCGGAACCGGCCAGCGTTGTGAGCGTCTTGATGGCAGCGCCGATGGTGGCCTTGTTGGCCTCGATCTGCTGGCGCACCCTGGTGCGGTAGGCGGGGTCGGGCGCGATGAACAGTTCCATGGTCAGGCGGGCATTGGCGCGTGTGGTGCCGTTGATCACGTTGGCGGCCTCGGACTTCACCCAGTCGCGCTCGATCAGCTCGCTGCTGGCGCGGTCGATGCTCGCTAGCCGCAGTAGCGCGACCGCGACGACGGCGGCCAGCAACAGCAGCAGCACCCCAAAGCCGATAGCCAGGCGATGGCCGATCTTCAAATTCGACATTCTCATGGTCAATCCTTCAACAAATACAATTCGTTATCTGTTGAAATATGTTCAACAGGTCCGGGCCGCAGCCATTAACGATCATATACTTTCCATCTGGATACAGATAGTATGTACAAAATTTGTTTTGTGGCTTACTGGGGCAGGGTCAACAATGACCGAACCGAGTGTTGCGAAAATGCCGAGCACGCTCGCCAAAACACAACAAGCCGCGGCGCCCGACGCGTGCGGCTTGTTTTCCTGCCAGTATTTCAAGCGGCAAAGCCACCGTCGATGAGCAGGTCGGCGCCGGTCACGAAGCCCGCTTCCGGGCTGGCCGGCATGGCTGTCACGTCATCGGCATGGCCACGGCTTATTTGCCCGGATGTGGCGCGGCCTGAGGCGCGCCGGACGGGGCTGAAGGTGCCGCGGGAACGTTGATGATGATCGGTACTTGCGGAGGGGCCGCCGGCTGCTCGGCCGCCTTGTTCAGGTAGCTCAGCAGGCCGACCGTCGTGGCCACAGCCGCAAACGCGATCCCGGCCCCCCATTTGAGAAGGTCAGCAGCGGTCTTGTGCATTTCGGCACGTAACTCGGCTAAACCCGTCTTCATGGTCATGTCGAAATTGGCCAGACGTGCATCGACCCTGGCTTCACTCGCGGCCATCTTGGCGTCTACTTCCGGTCGACTCAAGTCTGTCATTGGACCAAAATTTGGGCATTCGATTGGGTTCTGCTTATTTGCTCGGCAGTGGCGCTGTCTGAGGCGTTCCGGATGGGAGCGAAGGTCCCGCGGGGAGGGCAATGATGATCGGTACTTGCGAAGGCGCCGGCGGCTTCTCAGCTGCCTTGTTCAGGTAGCTCAGCAGGACGACCGTCGTAGCCACAGCCGCAAACGCGATCCCGGCACCCCATTTGAGAAGTTCAGCGGCACTCTTATGCATCTCCGCGCGCAACTCGTGCAACTCGGCACGCAACTCGGCAAAACCCGTCCTCATGGTCGTGTCGAAATTGGCAAGGCGCGCATCGACCTTGGCTTCACTCGCGGCCAACTTGGCATCTACCTCGGATCGACTCAGTTCGCTCATCGAACCATGATTAGAGCGTTCGATTGGATTGTCAACCGAGCTCGTCCGGTGCATCGCGGATAGGTACCACGTGAGACTTCAGCCTGGTGACGGAGGTAGCTCCGCTTGATTTTACGTTAACCATTTAAACGCGCGTCAACAACAAAAAACCCGCTTCTCCTGGGAGGAAGCGGGTTTTTCGACTTCTCGGTATCTCTTACTGCTGCGTTCTGGTGCCGCTTGCCGGAATCGAACTGGCGACCTTTTCATTACGAATGAACT
>CAMLHI010000518.1 GCA_946479705.1 uncultured Oxalobacteraceae bacterium | reverse complement strand
CGGTGTGGCCGGCCGCTTCCAGCGCCAGGTCGTTGAGCAGGCGCACGGTGGCCTTGTCGGCCGGCGAGGTTTCTACTTCCGATACGGGCAAGTCATGGCTGCCGGCCGGCACATTGAGGGCGTGCAGGCCGGCCAGCTCGTCGCGGCGCCGTTCCAGTACGGCTTGCAGCTGGCGCAACTGCTCCACGGTGAGCGTGTCCATACCATCCTCCACTGCCTCTAGCGGGCGCCTTCGTGGATCACCATCCAGGACACGCCGAACTGGTCCGTGACCGAGCCGAAGCGGCTGGCGAAGAAGGTTTGCGCCATCGCCATGGTGATATTGCCGCCGTCGGACAGGGCCTTGAAGATGCCTTCAGCCTCGGCGTCGCTATCGACCGAGATCGTCAGCGAACAGCCTTGCATGGGCGAGGGCGGATGGCCGGGTATGCCGTCCGAGCCCATGACGGTGTGGCCGCCGAACTTGATGCTGGCGTGCATGGCCTTGTCGAGCCAGTCAGGCGGCGTACCCGCTTCGGCCGGCGTACCGCGGAAGGGCATGATCATGGGATCGCTCGCCCCCAGATGTTCCTGGTAGTAGGCGAAGGCTTGGGCGCATTTACCGCCGAACATGACGTAGGGTTCAACTATCATTCTTGTTCTCCGTGAAGTGGACGAGGGGGCGCCATGGTGCGGCGCCAGCACAGGGAAGCTACAGTGTAGCGCGTCCCGGAGAGGGTGAATACGGGCGCGCAGAGTCTTTGACTGCCGGCGCACCCCCGAGTTCAGGCTGGTGTGGGCGGCGCCGGTGGCTGCATCACCTTGATGTGCTTGCGAACATTGTCGAGCGCCTTGACGATCACCAGCGGCTGACGGGTAGCGACCGCGCCGGCAAAGCTGAGCAGGCTGCCGACCAGGCTGGCGACCTGGGCCAGATGGTTGATCTTGGCAATTTTTTCCGCGGCATCGGCGGTCAGTCGCATCACATGCTGCTGCGGCTTGCCGAGCGACTTGACCACCAGCGTGGCGGCGTCGGCGTACAGGCCGTCGGCGCGCTGGCGCAGCAGCAGTTCGTCATCGATGAGCGCGCGCGCGGTGCTCTGTTCCTGCTCGGGCACCGGCCCGCCCTTGTAGGCGGCGAGTGCCTTGATCACGCGGGCATGGATGGCGTCGGCGCAGGCCGACAATTGATCGGCCAGCGCTTCGATCTGGGCCGGAGTGGCCAGGCCGTCGGGGGTGTTCGGTGGCGTCGTCGTCATGATCGTCCTCTGGGATAAGTGGCGGGTGCTGCGCTTAACTGTTGGCCAGGCCTTCACGGATCACGCGCAGGTCGCGCGCGAATTTCGCCACCATATTGCGCACTTCGGCGGTCGACATATTGTTCAGGTTATCGCGCAACTTCATGTGGCCGTCGGACACCTTCTTCAAGCCTTGCAAGGCCAGGTCGTAGCGCTTGTCGATCAGCTTGTATTCCTGCGACTTGTTCAGGTAATGCACCTTGGCCAGGGTCACCAGCATGCGGTCCTGGGGCCGCGTGGCGAAGGGAATTTCCACATCAAAAATGCCCAGCACGGTCTTCTTTTCATTGTCATTGGTCTTGGCGTACAGGCGGGTGAGCGTGATCATCCCGTCGATCAGGGTTTGCAGATCGCTGTCGCCGTCGCGCACCATGGTTTCGACGCTGCGGCCCTGGTAGCCGGAGGCGATGGCGCGCGTGAGCAGGCGGGTCAGGCCGGTGTAGGCGGCCACATGACGCTGCTCGAGGCCGCTGTCGGCATTGGCTTTCAAGCCCAGGCCGAGTTCGTCGATCTGCGGCGTCAGGTCGTAGCGCGCATCGCCGGCCAGCATGCTCAGGGTCTGCATGTACAGTACCACCGCCTTTTGCACGCCGATGAAATCCTCATACACCGCGCGGCGCTTGGCATCGTTCTCCTTGGCCAGCTTTTCCGACGCCGGATTCAGATAGGGTTGCTCGCGCAAATAGGTATCGCGGTAGCGGCTCGACAATTCAGAATAGCCGCCCAGGCGCGCCGAGGCATCGGCGAACTCGCGCACTTCCTGCAGGCTGACGTTGGAGGCGCAGCCACTGAGTACCAGGCTGGCGAGGACCAGCGCAAGGCTGGCAAAGGACTTATGCAATGACATGATTTCCTTCCTGAATGGGCTGCGCCGGACGAGCTATTGTTGCCTACTGGAATGTCACGATATTGCCTAAAGTCAAGTCACCCCGCCTTGGCGATATCGAAGTGGGGGTTTTCGACCAGGCCGAATTGATTGCCATAGGGATCGATCACGGTGCCGATCTTGATGCCGCCGCCGACGTCGGTAATCGGGTTGTCGGCCACGGCGCCGAGCGCGATCAGGCGCTGGAATTCGGCCTCGGCATCGGGCGTGCCCCAGTAGGCGGTCGCGCCCAGGGCACCGGGGGTGCCGTCGGGAATCAAACCCAGCTCGAAGCCGCAGACATTGAAGCCGACATAGAAGGCTTCGTTGAAATACGGTTCCACGCCCAATACGCGGGTGTACCAGGCCGTGGCCTCGGACAGCTTGGTGACGGGGTAACTGGCGGTACGCAATCCCTGGATCATGGTCACTCCTTTGTTATAAGAATGGCTATGTTGCCCAAGTTATCCGCCGCTGTCCATCTATCCCTGGGCCAAGGCCTCGCGCCAGACCAAACCCGCCACAGTATCGCCCGCGGGCACATATTCGCAGCCGACCCAGCCGTCGTAGCCGAGCTCGTCGAGCAGGCGCAGGAGATAGCGGTAGTTGATCTCGCCGCTGCCCGGTTCGTGGCGTCCCGGATTGTCGGCGATCTGGATGTGACGGATCAGCGGCAGGCGCGCGCGCAGGGTGGCGGCCAGCTCGCCCTCCATGCGCTGCAT
>CAMLHI010000517.1 GCA_946479705.1 uncultured Oxalobacteraceae bacterium | reverse complement strand
GGCCTGGGCACGCACCACCGGCTTGGCGCGGAAGGCCACCGACAGTCCGGCGATGCCCATCATCTTGAGGTCGTTGGCGCCGTCGCCCATGACGATGGCCTGCGAGGGATGGCAGCCCAGTTCCTCGCACACGCGCTCCACGGTGCGGCGCTTTTCCTCGGCATCGACGATGCCGCCCACCACGCGCCCTGTAAGCTTGCCGTGTTCGATCTCGAGCACATTGGCGTGGGTGTAGTCCAGGCCCAGGCGCGCTTGCAGGCGCTCGGTGAAGAAGGTGAAGCCGCCCGACACCAGCAAAGTCTTGAGGCCGGCGGCCTTGACCCCGGCCAGCATCGCCTCGCCACCCATCGAGATGGCCAGGCGCTCGTCGTAGACGCGCTGCAGGGCTGCCGCTTCCAGCCCTTCGAGCAGGGCCACGCGGCGCTTGAGGCTCTCGGAAAAATCCAGTTCGCCGCGCATGGCCGCTTCGGTGATCGCCGAGACCTGCGGCTTCAAGCCCTGCATGTCGGCGATCTCGTCGATGCACTCGATGGTGATGAGGGTCGAGTCCATGTCCATCGCCACCAGCTGGAAGCTCTCCAGCGACACGCCTGGCGCGACGAAGGTCGCGTCCAGACGGGCCGCGTCGGCGGCCGCTTCCACGCTGGCCTTGAGCGCGTCGGAATAGACGACGTGCTCGCAGCGCACGGCATGCGCGTGCAGTTCGACCACCCGCGCGGGACCGGCCAGGGCGGCCACGCGCGCCAGCGCCTCGCCAGTTGCCTGAGGGCCTTGCAACACCAGATTCATGGTTTTCATTCGTTTTTACGCTAACAGTTGTTTAATCGTGTTCTTGACCTGCGTGACGCGCGCGGCCAGGTCGGGCATGCTGGCGGTGATCTTCAGCTTGTCCTGGCCGGCCAGCTTGATGTGGCGGTTCTTCTGGATCAGGGTGATGATGCGCATCGAGTCGATCGGCGGATTGACCATGAACTGCAGGCTGGCCGCCTCGCCATGCGCGTCGATCTTGATGATGCCGACCGACCTGGCCGCGATGCGCAGGCGGTGGGTCTCGATCAGCGCCTTGACCGGGTCGGGCAGCTTGCCGAAACGGTCGATCAGCTCTTCCTGCATGTCGTCGATCTTGCCCTGTTCGTTGCAGTTGGCCAGCCGCTTGTAGATCGACAGGCGCTCGTGCACGTCGCCGCAGAAGTCGGCCGGCAGCAGGGCCGGCACGTGCAGGTTGATTTCGGTGGTGCTGGCCAGCGGCGCCGCCAGGTCAGGTTCCTTGCCGGCCTTGAGCGAGCGCACCGCCTCGTTGAGCATGTCCGAATACAGCTGGAAGCCGATTTCCAGCATTTCGCCGGACTGGTTCTCGCCCAGCACTTCGCCGGCGCCGCGGATTTCCAGGTCGTGCATGGCCAGGAAGAAGCCGCTGCCCAGTTCTTCCATCTGCTGGATCGCGTCCAGGCGGCGCTGCGCCTGCTTGGTCAGCCCGCTCACATCGGTCACCAGCAGGTAGGCATAGGCCTGGTGGTGCGAACGGCCCACGCGCCCGCGCAGCTGGTGCAGCTGGGCCAGGCCGAACTTGTCGGCGCGGTGCATGATGATGGTGTTCGCGGTCGGCACGTCGATGCCGGTCTCGATGATGGTCGTGCACAGCAGGATGTTGAAGCGCTGCGCCACGAAGTCGCGCATGACCTTTTCCAGGTCGCGCTCATGCATCTGCCCGTGCGCCACGCCGATGCGCGCTTCCGGCAGCAGCTCGGTCAGCATGGCGAAACGGTTCTGGATGGTCTCGACTTCGTTGTGCAGGAAGTAGATCTGGCCGCCGCGCTTGAGTTCACGCAGGCACGCTTCGCGGATGATCGAGCCGTCCTCGCTGCGCACGAAAGTCTTGATGGCCAGGCGCTTTTGCGGCGCGGTGGCGATGATCGAAAAGTCGCGCAGGCCTTCGAGCGCCATGCCCAAGGTGCGCGGAATCGGCGTGGCCGTGAGCGTGAGCACGTCGACTTCCGCGCGCAGCGCCTTCAGGGCTTCTTTCTGGCGTACGCCGAAGCGGTGTTCCTCGTCGATGATGACCAGGCCCAGGCGGGTGAACTTGACGTCCGGCGAGAGCAGCTTGTGGGTGCCGATGACGATGTCGAGGGTGCCGTCGGCCATGCCCTGGATGGCAGTGTTGATCTCCTTGCCGGTGCGGAAACGCGACAGCTCGGCGATCTTCACCGGCCAGTCGGCGAAGCGGTCGGCGAAGGTTTGCGCGTGCTGCTCGGCCAGCAGGGTGGTGGGCGCGAGGATGGCCACCTGCTTGCCGCCCATGACGGCGATGAAGGCCGCGCGCAGGGCCACCTCGGTCTTGCCGAAGCCGACGTCGCCGCACACCAGCCGGTCCATCGGCTTGCCGGAGGTCATGTCGCGGATGACGTTGTTGATCGCCTCGGCCTGGTCCGGCGTTTCGTCGAAGCCGAAGCTTTCGGCGAAGTGCTGGTAGTCGTGCGCCGAATACTCGAAGGCGTGGCCCTGGCGCAGCGCGCGGCGGGCGTACAGGTTGAGCAGCTCGGCGGCGGTGTCGCGCACCTGCTCGGCGGCCTTGCGCTTGGCCTTGTCCCACTGGCCCGAGCCGAGCGCGTGCAGCGGCGCGTCCTCCGGCGAGGCACCCGAGTAGCGCGAGATCACGTGCAGCTGCGAGACCGGCACGTACAGCTTGGCGTCCTTGGCGTATTCGAGGTACAGGAACTCGGTCTCGCCTTCGCCCAGGTCCATGCTGGTCAGGCCCATGTAGCGCCCGATGCCGTGGTTGATGTGCACCACCGGGTCGCCGATCTTGAGCTCGGAGAGGTCGCGCACCATCGATTCGACCTGGGTCACGCCTTCCTGCTTCTTCTT
>CAMLHI010000516.1 GCA_946479705.1 uncultured Oxalobacteraceae bacterium | reverse complement strand
TCGCATGCCTTGAAGCCGCTGCCGGGCGCGGCGCCGCTGGTGGCCGCGCTGCAGGACAATGCGCTGGAAGTACTCGGCGAAGCGATACTCGCGCAGGGAACGCCTTTGTATGCGGATGCGCGCCTGTACGGGGAGCAGGGCATTCCGGCGGTCCTGTACGGTGCCGGGCCGCGCACCGTGCCCGAGTCGAACGCCAAGAAGGCCGACGAAAAGCTGGCGCTGGAAGACCTGCGCATGGCGACCAAGGTCGTCGCCATGACCCTGTTCGATCTGCTCTCCGCCTAGTTCTTCAGCGTGCGTTCGAACAGCTGGTAGATGCGGCGGTATTCGTCGTACCAGCTTTCCGGCTGCACGAAGGCGTGGCGCTCCAGCGGGTAGCTGGCCAGTTCCCAGTGGTCCTTCTTCAGTTCGATCAGGCGCTGGGTCAGGCGCACCGAGTCCTGGTAGAACACGTTATCGTCGATCATGCCGTGGGCGATCAGCAGATGGCCGCGCAAGCCTTCGGCGTACTCGATTGGCGACGAAGTCTTGTAGGCCTGCGGATCGAGCTCCGGCGTGTTGAGGATGTTGGATGTGTACTCGTGGTTGTAGGTGGTCCAGTCGGTGACGGGCCGCAGCGCCGCGCCAGCCTTGAACACTTCCGGCGCGCGCATCATCGCCATGAAGGTCATGAAGCCTCCGTAGCTGCCGCCGTAGATGCCGACGTTCTTCAGGTCGCCCTGGTGATTGGCCGCCAGCCAGTTCACGCCGTCGATGCAGTCCTCCAGCTCGGGGTGGCCCATCTGCCGGTAGATGGCGGTGCGCCAGTCGCGTCCATAGCCTTTGGAAGCGCGATAGTCCAGGTCGAGCACGATGTAGCCTTTCTCGACCAGCAGGTTGTGGAACATCTGCTCGCGGAAGTAGGCCGGGTAGCGCCTGCTGGCGTTTTGCAGATAGCCGGCGCCGTGCACGAACATCACCACCGGATAGCGGCGGTTCGGGTCCAGCGTGGTGGGGCGGTACAGCTTGCCCCAGATCTGGCCGGCGCCATGGGTCGACGGCACCGCCACGAACTGCGGCGCGATCCATTCGCGCGCCCTGAACTCGGCGCTGCGGGTGTCGGTGATGCGGTTGGCCGCCCCGCCAATAGCCGGCACGATGGCCAGCTGGGTCGGCAGATAGCTCGACGAATAATGCACCAGGAGCTTGCGCTGGTCGGGCGAGAGGGTGTACTGCTCGACGCCTTCGAGCGCGGTCAGTTCGCGTACCTGCCTGTCCTTCGCGGAGACCGAGCACACTTCGTAGATGCCGGGATTGGCGCGGTTGCACAGCATGTAGGCGATGGTGCCGTCGCTGCTCCAGCGGATTTTGCTGGCTTCCCACTTACCTTGCGTGAGCGCGCGCGCCGGTCCGCCCACGGTCTGCGTGTACAGGTGCGCGTAGCCGCTCTCTTCGGAGGTGTACCACAGGGTGGCGTTGTCGGGCAGCCAGCCGAAGTCCTGGTCTTCCGCGACCCAGGCCGCGTCGCTCGTGCGCGCGAGCGGCTTGAGTCTGGCGCCTTCCAGGTCGACGGTGGCGATCCAGCGGTCCTTGTTGTCGACCGCGCGCAGCATCACGGCCACCTGCGTGCCGTTGGCATTCCACTGCATCGCATCGCCATCGTCGTCCACCCGTACCGCGCGCTTGCCTTTCAGGGGCGGCAGCTTCTGCTCCGCGCGCAGGGCAGCCAGCGGGTCGGTGGCGATGCCGGGCAGGGGATCGAAAGCCAGCTCGCGCACCGTGCGCTTGACGACGTCGATCAGCATCAGCGTATGCGCCGGCGGCACGTTGCGGCCCACGCGCGGGCGCTGGTCGTCGAATTCCTCATAGCCCGATTCCGTTACGTAGCGCGGCAGCTTGCCGATGCGGCCTTTGTCGGCGGCCTTGGGCACGGTCACCACGAGCAGCCAGCGGCCGTCCGGCGAAAGCGCGCTGCCTTCGATGGCGACCTTGTCACCCAGGTAGATCGGCGCGGGCGCGCGGGTCGGGTCGGCGCGCCGCTCTTCCAGGTCGCGCTCGCGCGCGGCGTCGCGTTCGTCCTTCTGGCGCTTGAGGGTGGTGATCAGGCGCAGCTGCTGGTCGCGCAGGGCGTCGTCGTCCGGATTGGCGGCGGGGTCCTTGGTGGCGCGCGGCGCCGCCAGTGGCGACACCAGATGGTCGGCGCGGCTCCAGCTGAGCCACTCATGGCCGGCGCGGAACTGCACCGCGCGCCCGTCCGACGAGTACTGCGGCGCGCCCAGGCCCGTAGTGCCGCGCGTGATCTGGGTGAGCGAGCCGGTCTTCAGGTCGCGCTCGAACAGGTCGCCGTTGCGGATCAGGATGGCGCGGGTGTGCTCGCGGTTGTAGGTGGGGTTGTCGCTGTCGAGCATGGACAGTTCGCTGTCGGCCACCAGGCGCGGCTTGCCGGGCACCGCCTGCCACAGGTCGCGCAGGGCCGAGCCGCTGCGCTTCTGCTGGTAGAACACCTGCTTGCCGTCCCAGCTCCACCAGGCTTTTTCCACGGGCGTGCCGATCCAGTCGGGATGGGCCATCGCCTGGTCCAGGCTGATGGGCGTCGCGGCGGCGGCGGGGATCGCCCACAGCGCGGCCAGAAAGGGTAGTACGTAGATTCGCATTGTTTGTCGAATAAGAAAGGAGCGCTTGGTAAGCACTTTCAGCTGGGCATTCTAGCCGAGCGCGGCAGTGGGTTCGCGCACGCCAATTGAATGTGCATTGGAGGCTGACCATGCCTGATCTGGGTGCATCGCTGGTATCCGCCGTGCTGGCCGCTTATTGGTGGCGGCGCGCGCCAGAGGGCAGTTCATGCAAACAGATTGGGTTTCATCATGGCTGAGTCATCAAGATTGGTG
>CAMLHI010000515.1 GCA_946479705.1 uncultured Oxalobacteraceae bacterium | reverse complement strand
CGTGAAGCGCCGTCCCGTGAAGTACATGCCATTGAGCATCATGCCAATGCCCTGCTGACTATAGTTCCGGTACAGCGAATTGGTGAGATTGGATGCGTCGAAAGCGATCGTCAGGTTGTCGCGGACCTTGTATTGGATGCCCATGTCGAGCTGTCCATAGGCGCCGCCCCACGCCGGCAGAGCATAGTTCACCGAATTGGGGGTCCCTTTGGCCGGGCTGTCCGGATTTCTGTCGATGCCATCGCTACCGTAGGTGCCCCAGGTGTGGACCGCCTGCAGGGCCTTCGACCGCCAGGTGTAGGCCAGGCGCGCCGATATCGGGCCCTTATCGTATAACAACGCCAGGTTGTAGGAGTTCTTCGCCAGGCCGACCATCGGCAGGTCGCCGAAGTAGCGTCCGTTGGTGTCGCAGCCGCCCAGAGAGGAGGTCTGCGCATTGGCGGCGCTCGACGGAGTGCACCAGCTGCGGTTCGCCGGCAAGCCCAGGTTCAGGCTGCTGTCGATGTAGGTGTAATTGGCCGACACCCCCAAGCCGGACAGCGCGCCAGGCAACTTGTCGAAATACCGCTGGTAGGCGAGCTCGATACCGGTGATACGGCCCTTGCCGGCGTTGACAGGTCCCGAGAGCAGGAAGTCATGCGCCACACCGGCCACGTCGTCGATCGGGTAGATCACGGTCCTGTCGACGACGATGTCCTTGAGCTTCTTGTGGAACAAGGCCGCGGTGAACGAGCTGGATGGGCCGAAGTAGTATTCGGCCGTCAGGTCCAGGTTATTCGACTTGACCGGCGTGAGCCTGGCGTTGCCGTTGGCCGTGCCGGTGTAATCGATCGATTCGAGCACCTCTTTGCCGGTGACCGGGTCGCTGTGGGTGTGCACATCCTGGCTCAGCGTCGTATATGCCTGCATCCGATAGAAATCGGGCCGCGCGATGCCCTGCGAGGCCGCAAAGCGGAACTGCAGCTGTTCGCCGGCTTTCATTTTCAGGTTCAGGCTTGGCAAGACATTCGTGTAGGAATGCTCGAATGCTTTCTTGTCGGCCTGCGGCGCGATCGACGGCACGCCGGGAATCCCGGCGGCGACGTTCGGCGGCGTGAAGAGCGTGTAACCGACCGCCGTCTCTTGCGTGCGCACCACGCGCAGGCCGACATTGCCGTCCACCGGGTATGGCAGCTTGTCGAAGCCGAAACGCAGCTGAGCGAAGGCCGACCTGGTCTTCTCGCTCTGCTGGTTGCTGGCGATCGGATCGCCGAAGGGAGCAGGACTCCACAGGATCCAGGAAGGGCATGGGTTTTTGCAGACCGCCTTGGTGTATTCATGCAGCATCTGGAAGCTTGGCGGTGGCGCGCCACCGGTGGTCAAGGCCATGTCCGGCATGATCAGCGCCGCCGGCGGCCCTACTTTACCGCCGAAGAAGCCGTTAAAATTCTGCACGCTGGTATTGCCGGCAAAGCGAGGATCGTTCAACTTGGCAAATGCGCTCAGCGGCTGTCCATCGGGGCCAACCGCCCAATCCGGCGTCAGCGGGGCCCACTGGTTGTTGGGGGTGTTCGACTGGGTGAGCGACTTGCGATCGGTCGCACGCACGCCGAAATGCAGGTCCTTGAGCACCGGATGGTCGAAGGTGTACTGGGCGTCGAAGCGTAGCGCGTTCTGCGTGGCGACGGCGACATCCTTGTGCTGCTGGGTGGAGTCCCAGTAGAGATTGGCCGGATCGACCAGGAATGCCTTGTCGCCGGCGTCGAAGCCGACGCGCGGGATCGATCCGCTCAGATCGACCGTTTGCTTGGGCATCCGCCCGCCCAGGGCGGCCAGGTTGTCATAGCCGTCCGTGGTCGAGCGCACGCGCTGCACGTCCGCGCGCAAGGTCCACGGGCTCGAGGCCTTCCAGCGCAGGTTCCACGCCAGGTCGCGCGTCTCGGACTCACGGCCCACGCTGCGCGCATTGGTGCCGTAGCCGATGCCGCCCGTGACCGGATTGCGCAGCACGCCCGTCAGCAGGGCGCCGTTCGGCGCGAACGTGGCGCCGGCATCGACCGTGATGTCATTCGGGTTGCCGAACGTGTAGGCCTGGCGCTCCGACGTGGCCAGCTTGTACTTCGATTGGAAGTAGGTCAGGCTGGACGATAAATCGCCCTTCTTCCATTGCAGTGCGCCGTACAGGCCGTCGCGGGTGCGATCGAAGTCGCCCGTGTTCCAGGACAGGCCGGCGCCGGGGAGCCAGCGCTCGGCGCCGCTGGTGTCGCCGAGCACGGCATCGGTGCGCGAAAAATAATGACTGACATTCAAGCCGTTGCTGCGGGTGGCGATCTTCGAGTGCGCGAGATCGACCAGGGCGCCGACCTGGCCCCATGGGGTGTCCCAACGGTTCGACAGCAAACCGGAGAACGACGGCTCGGTTTTGCCGCGCAAGTTCGAGCGCGATGCTTCCACGGAGAGCGCGCCCTTGGCCCCCTTGAAGTCGAACGGCAGCGCGGTGCGCAGATTGACCAGCCCGCCGATGGCGCCTTCGGTCTGCTCGGCCGACGGATTCTTGTAGATGTCCACGCCCGCCATCAGCTCCGGCGGTACGTCTTCGAAGCTCAGCGCACGGCCGCCGTTGGCGGAGAACGCGTCGCGGCCGTTCAGTTCCGAGCGCAGGTAGTTCAAACCGCGGATCGACACGCCAGCGCCTTCGGCGGCGAAGCGATTGTCTTCACCGACGCCTTGCAGCGGATCGGCGCGGCCAAGGATGCGGTCGATGGTCACGCCCGGAACGCGCTGCAGGACTTCGGTGACCGACTTGTCGGGCAGCTTGCCAATATCGTCGGAGACCACCGAATCGACGATCTCGTCGGCGTTCTGCTTGATCTTCCGCGCCGATTCCAGCGCTGCACGCCGGCC
>CAMLHI010000514.1 GCA_946479705.1 uncultured Oxalobacteraceae bacterium | reverse complement strand
AATCGACCATCGTCGACCTGTCGCGCCTGGCCACGCATGGTCCGGTGCTGCTGCGTCCGGGCCGCATCAGCGCCGACGCCATCGCCGCCGTGATCGACCAGCTTCCTGCCGCGCCCGATGCCGCCGCGCCGCGCGCCTCCGGCACCCTCGACTCGCATTACGCCCCGCACACGCCGGTGGCCATGCTCGACAGCGCCGGTCTGCGCGCCACCCTGGACCTGCTGCACGACGGCGGGCGCAAGATCGCGCTGATCCATTATTCCGAGCTGCCGCCGGCCCACGCCGCGCAGCGCCTGCCGCTCAGCCCCGAAGGCTTCGCCCACGCCCTGTACGCGGCCCTGCGCGCCATGGACGGACGCGGCGCCGACCTGATCCTGGTCGAAGCCCCGCCCGCTACCGCGGCCTGGCTGGGCGTCAACGACCGCCTGCGCCGGGCCGCCCACGGTTCCAGCGGCATCGTGCACGGTTTGCTTAATCGGGCGCCCCCCGCTGTTGCGCCGAACTGACGACGCACGCTTCGTTTTTTCTATACAAGGCAAACGAACGCTGGCATATTAACGGCTTGCTAATAGCACGAACGTTCGTTTTGCTGTAAATCAATATTCCCTCAGGAGACAAAATGCGTCAAACCAATTTCGCGCTTGCCTTGCTGGCTGCTGCCACCCTGGCAGCGTGCGGTGGCCACGGCAGCAGCGGTGGCGATCAATCGCTCAAAGTCAAGTATACCCAGCAGGTCTCGTTTGGCGACAGTCTGGCGGACGTCGGCTCCTACAATGTCGGCGCGGTCAAGCAACTGGGCGGCGGCAAATTCACCATCAATGGCGACGCCACCAGCACCAATCCCGCGCTGACCGGCAAGATATGGCTGGAACTGATGGCCGCCCAGTTCGGCCTGCCCGCGCCCTGCGCCGCCCAGACCGGCCTGGCGGGCGACGCCACCAAGGGCTTTGCCGTACCGGTCGTCTCCAGCCCCGGCTGCTTCAGCTACGCGATGGGTGGTTCGCGCGTGACCAATCCGATCGGCCCCAACAATGCCGCGACCGGCTCGGCCATCGGCGCGCTGACCGTGCCCGTGGTGACCCAGGTCGCCAATCACCTGGCCAAATCCGGCGGCAAGTTCAGCGGCACGGAGATCGTCTACGTCATGTCCGGCGGCAATGATGCCCTGGCCCTGCTGGGCGGGCTGTCGACCGCCGCCACTGCCGCCGGCCTGGCCGAAGGCGCCAAGGTTGGCGCCCAGACCTTCATCACCACCCTGGCCGGCCTGCTCGGCGCCGGCGCTACCGACCCCGCCACCGCCACCCAGGCGATCGGTGCGGCCATGGGGGCCGAGGCGCTGCGCAGCGGCAGCACCAGAGAGTCCATCGTCGGCGTGGGCGTGGCCACCGCGGCGCTCCAGCCCGGCAACTCGGCAGTGGCCAGTGACACCGTGTACGGTCCGATGGTGGACCATGCCAAGGCGAGCGCCGCCACCGCCGGCACTACCGCCGCTACCGCTGCCGGCGCCGCCTATGCCGCCGCCAACGGACCGAAGCTGATCCCGCAGATGGCCGCCGCCGGTACCGAACTGGCCGCGCTGGTCAAGACGCAAATCGTCGGCAAGGGCGCCAACTACGTGGTCGTCAACAACCTGCCCGACCTGGGCAACGCGCCCGCTTCCAAGGCCAAGGACGCCAGCACCCAGCAGCTGATCCTGGCCATGGTCGACGCCTTCAACGCCGCCCTCAAGGCTGGCGTGGACAATGACGCCAAGATCATGTACGTCGACCTGTGGGCCATCAGCCACGACCAGATCATGAACCCGGCGCCCTACGGCCTGACCAACACCAGCACCCCGGCCTGCGCCACCAATGCGCTCGGCACCACCTCGCTGGCCTGCACGGCCAGCACACTGATTGCTGGCGACGTCAGCCACTACATGTTTGCCGACGACGTACACCCGACGCCATTCGAACATTCCCTGATCGCGCGCTACGTGGCCGAACAGATGATCGTGCGCGGCTGGCTGTAAGCCCGCGCTGCCGTCACGCCACCCCCACCGATCAGTATTGAAGGAGACGAAATGAAAGTTTGCTTGAAGAGCGTAGCAGCACTGGCGGCCCTGGCCGCGATGACGGCCAGCGCTGCGGCCATGGCCCAGTCGGCGCACCAATGGACTGCCGAAGTTGGCATTGGCGAAGTCACGCCCGACGTCGAGAGTGGCGACGTGAGCGCGCCGGCGCTGCCGCACACCAAGGCCGACATCGGATCGAGCACCAAGCCGGTGTTTTCCATCAGCTACGGCCTGACCGACAACTGGGCGGTCCAGCTGGCGCTGGGCGTGCCGCTCAAGCACGAGCTGTACGGCGCCGGCGCGATTGCCGGCACGGGCAAGCTGGGCAGCGTCAAGGCCCTGCCGCCGACGGCGCTGCTGCAATACCGCTTCGGCACCCCGGCCTCGGTGCTGCGCCCGTATGTGGGCGCGGGCGCCACCTACGCCTACTTTGCCGACGAGACCGGGTCCGGCCAGCTGACCGCCATCACCAACACGGGCGGCACCCCGGTCACTTTCGACGTCGACAACAAACTCTGTCTGAGCCTGCAAGCTGGCCTGACGGTCAACATCAACGAACGTTGGTTCGCCGACTTCAAGATGATCAAGACGCGGCTGCGCACCCAGGTGCACTACTCGACCGGACAGCAGCAGGACATGCGCCTCGACCCCAAGCTGGTGGCAGTGGCGTTCGGCTACAAGTTCTAAGCGCCCCGCGCACCGAAACAACCCGCTGCGGCGGGTTTTTTCTTGTCCACAAAATTTGCGAGCGCAAATTATTCCAAATAATCTTCGGCGCCACCCACCCCCGGGGTCAGATACCGTCTTGAATTGCAAGCCCTTTCGACAGGAA
>CAMLHI010000513.1 GCA_946479705.1 uncultured Oxalobacteraceae bacterium | reverse complement strand
AGGTGGTGGATGCCGATCGGCATGGAGAACACCAGGAACAGGGCGAAGGCCACCCGGCCCATGGTGTCGCTGTAGAGCCGCCCGCCGATGGCGCGCGGCACCATGGTGTAGAACACGATGTAGGCCGGCATCAGCCAGAAGTAGACGATCGCGTGCAGCGTCCACGAGAACAGCACCCGCGCCAGCCCGGCGTTGATGGTGTCGGTCAGGCCGAACGCTGCCGGCAGGATGAGGATCAGGATTTCCGACGCCGCGCCGACCGAGGTCCAGGCCCACAGGTAGGCGCCGGCCACGTTGCCGAACATGGCCAGCGGCACGCTCTGGCCGGGGTTGGCGCGCTTCCAGGCGCGCAGGTTGATGGCCATCAGGGCCACCCAGATCCACGAACCCACCACCACCAGCACCACCCCGCAGTAGTACAGCGGGCTGGCGATCATGGGCGGATAGAAGGTGTACAACACCGAGGCGCGCCCGGTGGCCATCGGCACCGAGGCCAGCAGCGTGCCGGCCACCACCAGGGCGAAACCGGCCCAGGCCCAGCGCAGCCCGATCAGCGGGCGCTTGAGGGCCAGTTCGGTGATGGCATAGCCGAAGCCCATCGCCACCAGGGTCGGCAGCACATAGGCCATCACCGTGCCGTGCACCGTGACGGAACGGTAGTAGTGCTCGGGATTGTTGATCCAGGCGCTCAGCGGGCTGCGCATGAACATTTGCCATTCGCCCAGCAGGATGGCGGCGAAGAAGGCCACGAAGGCCACCCAGAAGTGCGCCAGCACCAGTCGTTTAGCGTGCATCACAGCTGAGCCTTTCCGCCGCCCTGGCCTTGGCGAAGAATTCTTCCTGCGGCAGCACGCGCACCCTTGCCCACATGGCTTCGTGGCCGATGCCGCAATACTCGTGGCAGGGCATGAGCTGCTCGCCCGGCTGGCTGAAGGTGGTGGTGAAGGTGGCCACGAAGCCGGGAATGAGCATGGTGTTGGCGTTGGTGCGGCCCACCACGAAGCCGTGGATGGCGTCGGCGCTGGTGCCGCGGAAGGTCACGGGCACGCCGGCCGGCACCACCAGGCACTGCGGCACGAAGGAATACTGCTGGGCCACCAGGCGCACCCAGACGCGCCCGTCGCGGTCGACCGAGGTGCCCAGATTGTTTTCGACGAATTCGCCGCGCAGGTGCAGAGTGCGCACGTCCACCGTTTCCACCCGCGACGGCGGCATGGCGGCCCAGTGCAGGGCCGTGAACACCATCATGGCCAGGATCGCCGCAATGATGAGCCCAACAATGATGGCCCAGCGCCGCTCGGCGGCCACGGCCACCTGCTCGGACTGGCGCGCCAGGGCCGCGTCGGCGTGCTCGGTCATTGGACGGCTCCGCGCGGCAGGTAGACGAAGAAATAGAACAGGAAGAACAGCGCCACCACGATGGCGGTGGCCACGCCGGCCACGGCGAAGGCGCCGCCCGGCCCCTGGCTGACGATCCGGTCGACCTGGCGCTGGATCTCGGCTTCTTCTTCGCTCATGCGGGACTCCTCATTCGGGCAGCAGGGTGCGCAGGCGGTTGACCTGGGCGGGCGTGACCGGGGCGCCGCTGTTGCCCCAGGCCACCCGGATATAGGTGACCACGGCGGCCACCTCGTCGTCGTTGAGCATGTGCGAAAACGGCGGCATGCCGTGCGGACGCGGATTCTTGCCGGTGCCGGGCGGATAGCCGCCATTGAGCACCATGCGGATCGAATTGACGGGCGAAGCCATCGTGATCGACTGGTTGCCCGCCAGCGGCGGATAGGCCGGCGCCTGGCCCTTGCCTTCGGCGCCATGGCAGACGGCGCACTGGGCCGTGTAGATCCTGGTGCCCAGCACCATGGTTTCGGGCTGCACCAGGCGCGCCTGGCTGGTGGGCGCGGCTTCGGCGTCGCGCTGCGGCAGCGCCTTCAGGTACACCGCCATCGCGCGCGCATCCTCATCGGACAGGTATTGCAGGCTGTTGTAGACCACTTCGGCCATCGGCCCGTACACCGTGCCGCGGTGCGACACGCCCACCTGCAGCAGGTCGGCAATGTCCTGGATGTCCCAGTTGCCCAGCCCGGCCTCGCGGTTGGAGGTCAGCGAAGGCGCGTACCAGTTCTGGTTGGGGATCATGCCGCCCTCGAAGGCTTTCGATTCGCTCGATCCGCCCAGCGCGTTGATGGCCGTGTGGCACATGGCGCAGTGGCCCAGGCCCTGCACCAGGTAGGCGCCGCGGTTCCATTCGGCCGATTTGGCCACATCAGGCTGGTATTCGCCCTCCTTGAAATACAGGGTGCGCCAGCCGATCAGCAGGTCGCGGTTGTTGAAGGGGAAGCGCAGCTCGTGCGGGCGGTTCTTCTGGCTCACCGGTGCCACCGACATCAGGTAGGCGAACATGGCGTCGGAATCGGCCCGCGTGACCTTGGTGTAGGAGGCGAACGGCATGGCCGGATACAGCAGGGTGCCGTCGCGCGAGACCCCGGTATGCAGCATGCGGTAGAACTCGTCGGCGCTCCAGTGGCCGATGCCGGTCTCGTCGTCCGGGGTGATGTTGGGCACGTACAGGTTGCCGAAGGGCGTGGCCATGGCGCGCCCGCCGGAAAACGCCGGGCCATTGGGCGCGGTGTGACAGGCCACGCAGTCACCGGCGCGCGCAAGGTATTCGCCGCGCGTGATCTGCACGGTCTCGCGGGTCAGCTCGGGTTTAGGCCCGCTGGCCGGCAAGGTGCCGGGACGCAGCAGTACCAGCGCCAGCGCCCCTGCCAGTGCCAGCAGGACCAGGATGCCGAGGATGAGCAGGCCCTTGCGCATGGCGTCAGCGCTGGCTGCCGCAGGCAAGCGGCATGCGGATCAGGTTGGACGGTTCGGGCGCGGCCTCGGCCGG
>CAMLHI010000512.1 GCA_946479705.1 uncultured Oxalobacteraceae bacterium | reverse complement strand
GACGGCACCTGGGCCTTCGCCTACTCGCCCACGCCCGAGAAACGACCGAAAGACTTTTTCCGCCCGGACTACGACGTTTCCAAATGGGGCCGCATCAGCGTGCCCGGCATGATCCAGGCGCAGGGCTACGGCAAGCCCATCTTCACCAACATCATCTATCCGTTCCCGATGACGGAACCGCTGATCCGGCACGACTTCAACGAAGTGGGCTCCTACCGGCGCGACTTCGACGTGCCGCAGAGCTGGAACGGGCACGACATCTACCTGCACATCGGCGCCGCCGGCGCGGCCTACTATGTCTGGGTCAACGGCAAGAAGGTCGGCTACTCGGAAGACTCCAAGCTGCCGGCCGAATTCAATCTCAAGCGCTTCGTGCATGCCGGCAAGAACAGCATCGCCATCGAAGTCTACCGCTGGGCTGACGGCTCCTACCTCGAAGACCAGGACTTCTGGCGCCTGTCCGGCATCGAGCGCAGCGTCTACGTGTACGCCGAAGCGGCCACCCGCCTGCGCGACTACAAGGTCACCGCCTCGCTCGACAAGCCCGGCTACGTCAACGGCCGCTTCGAACTGGCCGCCGAACTGAGCGGGGCCGTGGCCGGCACCGAAGTGCGCGCCCGCCTGACGGACGGCAGCGCCGACGTGCTGGCCCTGGCCGGCAAGCCGGGCGAGGGCGGCAAGGCCGTGCTCAGCGGTACCATCCCCGGCGTCAAGCCGTGGTCGGCCGAGACACCCAAGCTGTACACCCTGCTCATCGAAGTTCTCGACAGCAAGGGCCAGCTGATTTCCGCCACCTCGCGCCGGATCGGTTTTCGCACCGTCGAAATCGCCGACGGCGAGGTGCGCGTCAACGGCAAGCGCATCATGATCCGCGGCGTCAACCGCCATGAACACGATCCGGTGACCTACCGCGTGATGTCGATGGACACCATGCGCAAGGACATCGAACTGATGAAGCGCGCCAACGTCAACGCCGTGCGCACCTCGCACTATCCAAACGATCCGCGCTGGCTCGACCTGGCCGACGAATACGGCCTGTACGTCATGGACGAAGCCAACATCGAATCGCACGGCTACATGCAGGCTGGCGACCAGGCCAGGGAACCGGGCAAGCGCGAGACAATCCAGCTCGGCTACAAGCCGCACTGGCGTATCGCCCACGTCGACCGCGTTGCGCGCATGGTCGAGCGCGACAAGAATCACCCCTCGATCATCTTCTGGTCGCTGGGCAATGAAGCCGGCACCGGTCCCAACTTCGAAGCGGCCGCCGCCTGGATCCGCAAGAACGACCCGACCCGCCTGGTCAGCTATCTCGGCCACGGCACCCTGAACGGCGAGCATCTTCCCAACAGCTACGTCGATATCTACGCGCCGATGTACGACGACATCGAGCGCATGGTGGACTACGCCACCGATCCGCGATTCAAGCAGCCGATGATCCAGTGCGAATACGCTCACTCCATGGGCAACTCGCTGGGCAACCTGGAAGACTACTGGGACGTGTTCCGCGGCCACCGCAAGCTGCAGGGCGGCTTCGTGTGGGACTGGGTCGACCAGAGCGTCTACGCCAAGGATGACAAGGGCCGCACCTACTGGGCCTCGGGCTTCGACCTCAATCCCAAGCACGGCGACAACAGCGTGGTTGGCGACGGCGTGATCCGTTCGGACCGTACGGTCGAGCCGGAATACTACGAGCTGCAGAAAGTGTATTCGCCGGTGGTGTTTAGCGGCCGGCCCGAATCGGGCACGGTCAGCGTGGTCAACCGCTACGACTTCCGCGACCTGTCGCACCTCGACTTCGAATGGGAACTGGCGCGCAATGGCGTGAGCGTACAGCGCGCCGCCCTGAGCGGCGTGAATGCCGCCGCCGGCGCCAGCCAGGCGATCGCGCTGGCGCTGCCGGGCCGCAGCGACGGCGAATACTTGCTGACCCTGCGCGCCAGGAACCGCGTGGCCGCCGATGGCATCGAAGCGGGCGCCGTGGTCGGCTGGACCCAGTTCGTGCTGCCCGGTACGACGACCGCCAAACCGGCCGTGGCTGCGGTGACTCCAGTACGCCAGGGCGACGCCTATGAACTGCGCGGCGGTAAAGCCGTGCTGCGCGTGCTCGACAACGGCACCGTCAGCTACAGCGTCGACGGCCGCACCCTGCTCAAGGGCGGCACGCCGAATTTCTGGCGCGGTCTGACCGACAACGACGAAGGCACGAATGTGCATGTGAGTCACGCCATCTGGAAGCAGTACAGCGAACAGCGCAAGGTGCGCTCGATTACGGTCGAAGGCAAAGACATCAAGGTCCTGTTCAACTATGGCGCCGGCGACCTGCACTGGGAGAACGTCTACCGCATGGCCGCCGACGGCAGCGTGCAGGTGGCCGCCACCTTCACCCCCTTGCGCGACGACCTGCCCGATCCGCTGCGTCTTGGCCTGCGTTTCGACAGCATTCCAGCGTTCGACACTCTGAGCTGGTATGGCCGCGGTCCGCAGGAATCGTACGTCGACCGCTTCACCGGCGCCGCGCTGGGCCTGTACACCGGCAAGCTGGCCGACCAGTACCACGGCTACATGCGTCCCATGGAGTCCGGCAACAAGACCGATGTGCGCTGGTTCGAATTGCGCGGCGCCGACCAGCACGGAATTGTCGTCACCGGCGACAAGCCGATCGCCTTCAACGCGCTGGCTTTCCCGTATGAAGACCTGCTGCTGCGTCCGCGCGGCACCTGGAAGAGTTCGGAGATTGCCCCGCACGGAGACGGCAGCGTCCTGATCGACCTGACCCAGGTCGGCGTGGGCGGCGACACCGGCTGGAGCCTGGATGGCCGTGCGCATGTGAAGTACCGCATCGCGCTGCAGCCAGCCAGCTACGGCTTCACGATCGCCCCGCGCTA
>CAMLHI010000511.1 GCA_946479705.1 uncultured Oxalobacteraceae bacterium | reverse complement strand
GCCAGCAGCTGGTGCTGCAGCTGGAAGAGCTGCTCTTATCCGTGGTCAACCTGATCAACCTGGGGCTGGACGAAAAGTCACCCTACACCGGCCGCCACTGCCAGCTGGTGCCGGAACTGACCATGATGCTGGCCGAAGCCGTGCATGCCACCACGAGCGGGCCGATGGCGCAGTTCCGCATGAGTGAGGGCGACCGCAAGGAACTCTGGCTGGCCGGCCTGCTGCACGACTGCGGCAAGATCACCACGCCGGTGCACGTGGTCGACAAGGCCACCAAGCTCGAAACCATCTACGACCGCATCCACATGATCGACCAGCGCTTCGAGGTGCTGCTGCGCGATGCCGAGATCGACGCGTTGCGCGCGCAGCTGGGCGGCGCCGATCCGGCCAAGGTGGAAGCGCGCTTGGCCGAGACCCAGGCCGCCCTGCGTGAGGAACGCGCCTTCCTGCGCCATGCCAACGTGGGCAGCGAGGGCATGAGCGCGGCCGACCAGGAGCGCGTGCGCGCGATCGCGCGGCGCCGCTGGACCGGACCGGATGGCGCCGAGTGCGACTTCCTGTCCGAGGAAGAAGTCGAGAACCTCACCATCCGCTTCGGCACCCTTAGTGAGGCCGAGCGCAAGATCATCAACAACCACATCGCCGTCTCGATCCGCATGCTCGAATCGCTGCCCTGGCCCAAGCACCTGAAGAACGTGCCCGAGTACGCCGGCGGCCATCACGAGCGCATGGACGGCAAGGGCTACCCGCGCGGGCTCACGCGCGAGCAGATGTCGGTGCAGGCGCGCGTGATGGCCATCGCCGACATCTTCGAAGCGCTGACCGCGCGCGACCGACCCTACAAGAAGGGCAAGATGCTGTCCGAATCGCTACGCATCCTCGGCAACTTCGCCCTCAACGGGCATATCGACCCGGACCTGTTCGATATCTTCATCCATTCGCGCGTCTACCTCGACTTCGCCCACCGGAATATGGACCCGCGCCAGATCGACGCCATCGACGAAGCGAAGATCCCGGGCTACCGGCCGCCGGCACATGAATAGGGTCCGGCGCCTGCTGGGCCGCTACGGCCTGCGCTGGGCGCTCGGCCTGCTGCTGACGGCCGTGGCGGTCACCTATCCGCATATCTGGAGCAGCGATTCGGTCGAGCGGCTCGATGGCTTCCTGGCCGGCCTGCGCATGCGCGTGGCGCCGCCCGTGCTCGATCCGCGCATCGTCATCGTCGACATCGACGACAAGAGCCTGGCCCAGGTCGGGCGCTTCCCCTGGCCGCGCAAGGTGCAGGCCGATCTGGTGCGCAGCCTGACCACCCGCTACCACGTGGGCGCGATCGGCTTCGACATCTCCTTCCCCGAGGAAGACAATTCGTCCGGATTCCAGGTGCTCGAACAGCTGGCCAACGGCCCGCTCGACACGGTCGATGGCCTCAAACGCGAGCTGGCAGCCCTGCGTCACGGGATGGATTACGACGGCCTGCTGGCCGAGGCCATGCGCGGCCAGCCGGTGGTGCTGGGCTATAGCGTTTCGCCGGTGGCCGCCAAGGGCCAGTTGCCGCCACCCGAGTTCACCGTCGAGAGTTTGAATGGACGTGACGTGCCAGCCTACAGCTCGCGCGGCTATGAAGCCAATATTCCACGTCTGCAGGACGCGGCCGCTGGCGCCGGCATCTACACCGCGCTGACCGATAGCGACGGTGTGATTCGCTCGGCCCCGCTGCTGCGCCGCATCGGCGATGCCTACTACCCCTCGCTGGCGCTGGCCACCGCCAAGGTCTACCTCAAGGCGCGCGCAATCGCTCCGCTGTTCGACAGTACTGCCGACAGCCTGTCGCAAGGCGAACGCGATAGCGCCGGCGTCGAGCGGCTGCTGATGTTCCTGCCTGCGGGCGGCCTCGAAATCCCGGTCGGCGAAGCCATGACCAGCACCGTTGAATTTCGCGGCAGGGGCGGACCCAAAGGCGGCGCCTTCCGCTACGTCTCGGCGGTGGACGTGCTGACTGGTGCGGTCCCGCCGACTCAGCTGGCAAACACGATCGTCTTGGTCGGCACCACCGCCGCCGGCCTGCAGGATATCCGCGTCACGCCGGTCAGTCCCGAATACCCGGGGGTGGAAGTGCACGCCAACCTGATCAAGTCCATCCTCGACCAGCGCTTCAAAAGCCGCCCGCACGGCGCCGACGTGCTGGAGTCCCTGCTGGCGCTGGTGTTCGGGCTGGTGCTGAGCGTGGCGCTGGCCGTGCTTGCGCCCCTGCGCGCCATGCTGCTGGCCGCGCTGGCGCTGGGCGCGGCCGTGTGGCTCAACCTGCACCTGTACCGCGAGCTCGACGTCATCGTCAATGGCGCCGCGCTGCTGCTGCTCATCGGCGCGCTGTTCGTGCTCAATCTCGCCTACGGCTACATCTTCGAAGTGCGCAAGGGGCAGGCGCTGGTGTCGCGCTTCGGCGAATACGTCGCGCCGGAACTGGTGGCCGAGATGGCCGAGAACCCGGCCAGCTATACCATGGATGGCGAGAGCCGCGAGCTGTCGGTGATGTTCGTCGACGTGCGCGGCTTTACCACCATCTCCGAGTCGCTCGACCCGAAGACGCTGCGCGAATACATCAACCAGTACCTGACGGCGATGTCGGTCGACATTCGCGACAGCCACCACGGCACGCTCGACAAGTATATCGGGGACGCCGTCATGGCCTTCTGGGGCGCACCGGTGGCCTTCGACGACCATGCCGAGCGCGCCGTGGCCACGGCGCTGCTGATGCAGGAGAGTGCGCGCCGCCTCAACGAGAGCTTCGCCGCGCGCGGCTGGCCGGCGCTGGCCATCGGCATCGGCGTCAACAGCGGCTTGATGCACGTGGGCGACATGGGCTCGGCGGTGCGGCGCGCCTACACGGT
>CAMLHI010000510.1 GCA_946479705.1 uncultured Oxalobacteraceae bacterium | reverse complement strand
ACCATGCCCTCGGTGATCTTGGCGCGCAGCTGCACTTCGTCGGTGGCGAACTCGCGCTGGGCCGCCAGCAGCAGCTGCAGCGCTTCCTTGGTGTCGTTTTTCAGGCCGCACACGCGCGCCAGCCCCAGGTAGGCGTCAGGGTTCTTCATGACCGAGTATTCGCCGATCGCGATGCATTTGCGGAAGGCCTTCTCCGCCATGCCCACATTGCCCAGCTTGAGACTGACCTGGCCGAGCGCGCGCTGGCGCCCCACCGAATTGGGCGAGAGCTTGGCGGCGCGCTCCAGGATCGAGCAGGCTTCCTCGATCTTGCCCATGGCCTGGAAGGCATTGGCCAGCTGGTCGTAGGCGTCGATGTAGTAGCGGTTATCGGCGATCACGCCCTGGAAGATCTGGCGCGCCTGTTCGAATTCGCCATTGGCCATGCGGATCTTGGCCAGTCCGGCGCGTGCCCACTGGTATTCGCGCTGCTGCAGCACGCGTTCGAAGGCCTCGCGCGCCTTTTCCGGCTCGCCGCTCTTGAGCATCAGGGACGCCTTCATGCGCAGCAGGTCGATCTCGTGCACCTTGTGACGCGCGATCTGCTCGTCGCACATGCGCGCCGCGCGCAGGAAGTCCTTCTCGGCGAAGGCCTGGTCGATCTCGCGGAACACCTGCTTCTTGTGCCACACGCGGTTCAGGCGGGTGAGCAGCACGCCTTCGGTGATCGGCTTGATCAGGTAAGCGTCGGGCTGGTGCTCGGCCGCGCCCATCACCGACTCGACGCTTTTTTCGGCCGAGACCATCATCCACACGCTGCTGGGCAGCAGCATGTGGCGCACGCGCGCTTCCTCCAGCACCTGCTGGCCGTTCTTGCCTTCGCCGAGGTTGTAGTCGCACAGGACCACGTCGTAGCGCACCCGGCCCAGCAGGGCCACCGCCTCGCCGCCGCTGGAAGCCTGGTCGATATTGCGCGCACCCAGGTTGCGCAGGCTTTCGCGCAGCAGCTGGCGGATGCCGACGAAATCGTCGACCACCAGGTAGTTCTTGGAGGACCAGTCGACGTGCATTACGGCAGCCTCAGGACGAAACAGCCGCCGCCAAAGGCGCCGCCGTTCTCCAGATGCACGCTGCCGCTGCGCTCGCGGTGCCGGTGCATCTTGGCCACCTCGCTGGAAAAGTACAGGCCCAGGCCGGTGCTATTGGTCAGGAAGTTCACGCCGCGCATGGCCGACACGCCCGCCTCCAGCATTGCGGCCGGGTAGCCGCCGCCATTGTCTTCGACGCGGATTTCCAGTTCATCGCCGACCTGGGCGATGGCCAGGCGGATGCGGTCGCGCGTGTAGTGGATGGCGTTGTTGATGGCGTGGCCGACTACGCCGATGATCAAGTCTTCGTCGAAATGCCAAAGCAGTGCCGGATCGACCTCGGTTTCCAGCACGATGCCTTGCGAATCGAGCAGGATGCGGTCGGCCGACACCACCTGGTCGACCAGGTCGGCGACCGGCAGCAGCTGGATGTCGAAAGGGTACTCGGGCTGGCCGACCTGCTTGTACAGGGCCAGCAGCTGGATCAGGTTATCGTTCAGGCGCTTGGTCTGGTACAGCATGTGCGCCATCTGCGGATACGCCGCGTCGACCGCCGGTGCGGCGCCCGCGATCAGGTTCTCCAGCGTGCCGGAGAGCACGCTGATGGAGTTTTTCATGTCGTGCGCGGTCGACGCCAGGAATAAAAACAGCGGATTTTCACCAGGCGCGTCGTCCATCGTCACAATCTCCAGATGCGACAATTAGTTGCCGCACGCCAATTATAAACGCTTACAGATGCGCTCGTCTGCTAGTACTTCAGGGAGTGTTGCGCCGGCGCTCACGCAGCATGAAACGGGCCGGATCGAGGGCGTCGACCAGGTCGGCTTCGAGCGGCAGCGGGGTGCCGTCGAGCTGGGCGGCCAGCAGTTCGGCCGCCAGCGGGGCCCAGGTCAGCCCACGCGAGGCATAGCCCAGCAGGCAATACAGGCCGGCGTGGCGCGGCACTTCGCGCAGGCGTTCCAGGCGGGTCGAGGCGGCCGGATCGGGCAGCGCGCCGATCAGCGGCAGGCGGTCCGGCGCCACGCTGCGAAAGCCGACGCGGCCGGCCAGCGGGGCATCGACGGCGACGCTGGGATCGCCCAGCATGGAGCGCAGGCGCGCCAGGTTGTCTTCCTGGCTACTGGCGCGCAGCTGGGGATCGCTGTCTTCGTCGTAGGTGGCGCCGGCGCTGTGCCAGCCGCGCACGGCCGGGGTCAGATAGGCTTCGCGGCACAGCACCAGCGGCGGGGGCGCTGCGAAGCTGCCGGCCGCCAAATGGGTCACCTGGCCGCGCAGGCTGGCCAGCGGCAGGCCGCTCGCTTGCTCGATGCGGGCCGCGCCGCTGGCCACGATCACTACCGGCGCCTCGGCGATGACGGCGCCAGCCTCGTTCTTCGCGGCCCAGCCGCCTTCGCTGCGTTCAAGCGAGACGTTGCCGGCGCCGAAGCGGCGCACCAGCGCATCCGCGCATGATGTCAGCATGGCGCCGCAGGCACTGGACGGCCACATCCAGCCGCCTTGCGGGAACAGCCAGCCGCCGTGCGGTGCGGGAGAGCCCAGCATCGAGCTGGCCTGGGCCGGTTCGAGCCATTGGGCGAAGTCGGCCGGGAAGCTTTGCTCGGCGGCGATGGCGCGCTGTACCTCGGCATGCTCGCCATCGCGCGCCAGCTGCAGCACGCCACAGCGGGCGCCGGCGATCACGCCGCCCTTGCCGACGCCGCCCAGCCCATCCCAGTAAGCATGGGCGAAGCGGAAGGCCGCGCGCGACAGGCGCGTCATGACATTGTCGTCGCGCGAGAGCAGCGGCATGGCGATGCCGGCCAGGTTGCCGGATGCCTCGCTGGCGGGATGCGGGTGGCG
>CAMLHI010000509.1 GCA_946479705.1 uncultured Oxalobacteraceae bacterium | reverse complement strand
TCGCATGGGCATTCGAATATTGCGTGTGGATGCGGTTGCCGAATACCAGGTCCAGCTGGCGCAGCCGTTCGATGCTCTTGTCGATCACCGTCACGCGCGCGCCCGTACCGACCGCCATCTGCAAGGCATTGGTGCCGACCACGCCGGCGCCGAGAATCACCACATGGCCAGCCGCCACGCCGGGAACGCCACCCAGCAGCAAGCCCATCCCGCCTTTCGATTTTTCCAGATGGGCAGCACCGGCCTGGATGGCCATGCGTCCCGCCACTTCGCTCATCGGCGCCAGCAACGGCAGGCCGCCACCGGGACCGGTGATGGTTTCGTAAGCGATGCAGATCGCGCCGGCTTTGAGCAGCGCGGCAGTTTGCTCGGGATCGGGCGCCAGGTGCAGATAGGTGTAGAGAATTTGCCCTTCGCGCAGCATGGCGCATTCGGCCGGTTGGGGTTCCTTGACCTTGACGATCATGTCGGCCCGCGCAAAAATTTCCTTTGCCGTGGCGATCAGGGTGGCACCAGCCGCGGCATAGTGCGCATTCTCGAGGCCGATTTCGGCACCGGCCTGCTCCTGCACCAGCACCTGATGGCCGCGCGATGTCAGCTCACGCACACTCGGCGGAGTCAGGCCGACGCGGAACTCGTTGTTTTTGATTTCCTTCGGTACGCCTACGATCATGTCATCCTCCAAGGGGTTGAGTGGCTAGCAGTGTTACAGGCCCAAAGTCATGAGGCTTGCGTTCCCGCCAGCCGCCGTCGTGTTGATGCACAGTGCGCGTTCCGCCACCAGGCGCCAGATGGCAATAGCTTCTTCTTCGTTCGATTCGATCACGGAAATCAGGGCGCCGTCGCGTGCCGCCAGCACCGGCCGCAGCGCCGGCGCCAGGGCCGCTTCCACCAAGGCTACCTGGAACACGCAGTCGCAGGCGTCGACATTGTTCACCACGGCGATGCGGTCCTTGACCTCGGGCGGCAAGCCTTCCGGCACCAGGCTGTCGGACCGAGCCAGCACAACGGCCCGGTTGCCAGTCGCCATGGCAGCCGCCACTTGATTGAGCAACACGCCGATCGATTGCGCCGCGCACAGCACATTGCCGCGCGGCGCGAAGCACAGGGTATTGCGTTCGCCGGTCGGACCGGGCAGGACGATCTCGCGGCCCAGCAAGGTAGTGCGCAGATACTCTTCCGCCAAAGTCACGACGCGGCTGTGGCCATGGGTCTTGGCCCACAGCAGCAGCTCGTCGAGGCCCGGTGTGGCATGGCGCGGATGGGCTGGAATGGGGGCGCTTCCGCGCTGCAGCCTTTCCAGGTACAGCGGTCCACCCGCTTTCGGCCCGGTGCCGGATTTGCCCTCGCCGCCGAAAGGTTGCACGCCGACCACCGCGCCGACGATATTGCGGTTCACATAGATATTGCCGACGTGCGCGTTGTCGGCAATGAAATCGATGGTTTCGTCGATGCGTGAATGCACGCCCAAGGTCAGGCCGAAGCCGCTGGCGTTGATGGCATCGATCAATTTTGGCAAGTGCTCGCGGCGATAGCGCAGCACGTGCAGCACCGGCCCGAACACCTCGCGCGTCAGCTCGGCAAAGCTGCCGATTTCCAGCACGGTGGGCGGCACGAAGGTCGCATCTTGTTCGAGTGCGGGATCGAGCGGCAGGGAAAACGTTTGGCGGGCGCTGAGCCGGGTGCGCGCTATGTGCTCGAGCAATTGCCGCTGGGCTTCCTTGTCGATGACGGGGCCGATGTCGGTGGCCAGGCAGTCGGGTATGCCCACCCGTAATTCCTGCATCGCCCCCTTGAGCATGGTGATGGTCTTGTCGGCAATTTCTTCCTGAAGGCACAAGACCCGCAAGGCCGAACAGCGCTGTCCGGCGCTGTCGAAGGCGGAACTCATCACGTCCTGCACCACTTGTTCCGGCAGGGCCGAGGAATCGACGATCAGCGCATTTTGTCCGCCGGTTTCGGCGATCAGCACGATGTCCGTTCCTTCGGCGACGCTGCGGCTCGCCAGCGTACGGTTGATCAATTGCGCCACGTCCGTGGACCCGGTGAAAATGACGCCCTTGACGCGTGCGTCGGCGCACAGCGCGGCGCCGACGGTTTCGCCGCGTCCCGGCAGCAGCTGCAAGGCGGCCGGCGGAATGCCGGCTTCGTAAAACAATTGCACGGCACGATGGGCAATCAAGGGCGTTTGCTCCGCAGGTTTTGCCAGCACCACATTGCCGGCCGCTAAAGCCGCAGCCACCTGTCCAGTAAAGATAGCCAGGGGAAAATTCCATGGGCTGATGCAGGCGACGGGACCGAGCGCAAGCCGCTTGGCTTTTCCCTGTACCTGGGCGGCGTAATAGCGCAGGAAGTCGACCGCTTCGCGCACTTCCGCCAGCGCATTCGGCAGGGACTTGCCCGCTTCGCGCACGGCCAGGGCCATCAGTTCGTCGCGGTGCTGCTCGAACAGGTCGGCGGTGCGGAACAGCAGCGCGGCGCGCTCCGAAGGCTCGACCGTCTGCCAGTCAAGCGCGTAGGCGGCGGCCTCTTCCAGCGCGTGCGCCAGCGCGGCGCTTCCGGTCTCGACCACCGACCCGACCACGTCGCTGTGGCAGGCAGGGTTGCGGACAGGCAGCGCTTCGCCCGCCGGCGCACCGGCGGCGTAGTGGCGCGGCGTGGCCAGCGATGCGGCAAGGGACCGCAGCACCTCATCGTTGGTGAGATCGATGCCTTCCGAATTAAGGCGTTCCTTGCCGAACAGCTGGCGCGGCAGGGCAATGCCGGGATGCGCCGCGCCCGCGCTGCGTTCGGCGGCCTCGAAGGGATCGGCAATCAGGGCCGCGACCGGAATCGCTTCGTCGACAATCTGATTGACGAAGGACGAATTGGCGCCGTTTTCCAGCAGCCGCCGCACCAGATAGGCCA
>CAMLHI010000508.1 GCA_946479705.1 uncultured Oxalobacteraceae bacterium | reverse complement strand
ATCGTGATCTCAATGCGGCAAAAAACATTCTCCGTCGCGGACGTGCGACGCTAGCTGTAGGAATCCCCTTCCTTTAGGGAGCGGAGGACGTCAACGGTAGAGCAGTTCGTTGAACGGGATGAAGCGCACGGTATCGCCGCGCGCGATCGGATGGCCGGGTGGATTATCGATCATGCCGTCACCCCACACGGTCGAGGTCAGCACGCCCGAACCCTGGTTGGGGAACAGCTCGACGCCACCTTCCGCATTGAGGCGCGCGCGCAAGAACTCATTGCGACGATCCGGCTTGGGCCAGTTGAAATCGGCGCGCACGGCATAGCTGCGCGGCGCGACGTCGCCGCGCACGCCCTGCAGGCGCAGGATGAACGGGCGCACGAACAGCAGGAAGGTCACGAAGCTCGATACCGGATTGCCCGGCAGGCCGAGGAAGAAGGCCGCGCCTCCTGCGCGGTCGACTTCGCCGAAGGCCAGCGGCTTGCCCGGCTTGACGGCGATCTGCCACAGGTTCAAGCGGCCCTCGGCCTGCACCGCCGGGCGGATGTGGTCTTCCTCGCCGACCGACACGCCGCCCGAGGTGATGATCAGGTCATGCTCCCGCGCGGCCTCGCGCAGGGTCTGGCGGGTCGCGTCCAGCGAATCGGGCACGATGCCGTAGTCGGTGATGGCGCAGCCGAGGTTTTCCAGCAGGCCGCGCAGCGTGAAACGGTTGGAATTGTAGATAGCGCCGGGCGCCAGCGGCTGGCCCGGCATGGCCAGTTCGTCGCCGGTGAAGAATACCGCCACGCGCAGGCGCCTCAGCACCGGCAGACTGGCCAGTCCGACCGAGGCGGCCAGGCCCAGCTCCTGCGCGCGCAGGCGCGTGCCGGCGGTGAGGATGACGCCGCCGGCGACGATATCCTCGCCGATGCGGCGAATCCATTCACCGCTGGCCGGCGTGTGCCTGATGGTGACGAAATTGGGCGGCGTGGTCTCGCACTGCTCCTGCATGACGACCGCGTCGGCGCCTTCGGGAATCATGGCGCCGGTGAAGATGCGCGCGGCGTGGCCGGGCGCCAGGAACTGGCCAACCTGCCCGGCCGGAATGCGCTGGCTGACCGTCAAGGTGGCATTGCCGCTGGCGCAGTCGGCCGCGCGCACGGCGTAGCCATCCATCTGGGTATTGTCGGCCGAGGGCACGTTGATGCTGGACGCCTGCGCTTCGGCCAGCACGCGGCCGTTGGCTTCCAGCGTGGCCAGGCTCTCGGCCTCCACCACCGGGCGCGCAGCCTGAAGCAGGATCTCGAGCGCCGCGCTGACCGACAGCATCGGCGGCTTCTTCGCGTCGGCGCTCATCGTCTTACAGCCCTGTGTTGGTGGCGATGTAGGCCTTCATCTGCTCGACGTCGGCTGGCATGACCACGAATTTTTGCGGCAGCGCTTCGATGTTCTCGAAGCCCTCCGGACGCGGCGCGTCGGTGCCCAGCGCTTCGAGGATGGTCTCGTTGAACTTGGCGGCCAGCGCGGTTTCCAGCACGATCATCGGCACGCCCGCTTCCAGGTGCTCGCGCGCAACCTTGACGCCGTCGGCGGTGTGGGTATCGATGGTGACGTCGTAGTCGTCCTGCACGTCGCGGATGGTGGCCACGCGGTCGGCGTGGGTCGACTTACCGGACTGGAAGCCGTACTGGGCCACCAGCTTGAATTCGTCGCCATCGCTGCCCGGCTTGCCGGACAGGTCGAAGCCGCCTTCGGTTTCGACCTTGTGGAACAGCTTGCGCACGCGCTCGGCGTCGCGTCCGACCAGGTCGTAGACGAAGCGCTCGAAGTTCGAGGCTTTCGAGATATCCATCGACGGGCTGCTGGTATGGTAGGTCTCGGCCGACTTGCGCACTCGGTAGACGCCGGTGCGGAAGAATTCGTCGAGCACATCGTTCTCGTTGGTGGCGGCCACCAGCTTCGCGATCGGCAGGCCCATCATGCGGGCGATGTGGCCGGCGCAGATATTGCCGAAGTTCCCCGACGGGACCGTGAACGAGACCTTCTGGCTGTTGTCGGTGGTGGCCGACAGGTAGCCGCGGAAGTAGTACACCACCTGGGCCACCACGCGCGCCCAGTTGATCGAATTGACGGTGCCGATCTTCTGGCGCGCCTTGTACGGCAGGTCATTCGAGACCGCCTTGACCAGGTCCTGGCAATCGTCGAACACGCCTTCGACGGCGATGTTGAAGATGTTCGGGTCCTGCAGGCTGAACATCTGGGCGGTCTGGAAGGCGCTCATCTTCTTGTGCGGCGAGAGCATGAACACGCGGATGCCCTGCTTGCCGCGCATGGCGTATTCGGCGGCGCTGCCGGTATCGCCCGAGGTGGCGCCGAAGATGTTCAGTTCCGCGCCGGTCTTGGCCAGGGTGTATTCGAACAGGTTCCCCAGCAGCTGCATGGCCATGTCCTTGAAGGCCAGGGTCGGGCCGTTCGAGAGTGCCTGCAGCATCAGGGTCTTGTCGCCATCTTTTTCGAGCACGCGTAGCGGCGTGATCTCGGCGGCGGACTCGCCATCGCGCGCATTGCGGTACACCTCGGCGGTGTAGGTCTTCCTGGTCAGCGCGCGCAGGTCGGCTTCAGGGATGTCGGTGGCGAACTTCTGCAGGATTTCGTAGGCCAGGTCGGCGTAGGAGAGCTTGCGCCAGGCGTCCAGTTCCGCGCCCGTCACCTGCGGGTACTCGGCCGGCAGGTACAGGCCGCCGTCCGGCGCCAGGCCGCCCAGCAGGATGTCGGAGAATTGTTGGGGAACTTGCGAGGCGTCCGACTTGGCGGCGCGGGTAGACACGTAGTGCATAGATGAGAGAAGTCCGTTTTGAGCGTGAAGCGGGAGCAAACCAAGAGCGATAGATCGTTATTATAGTGCGGGCCGGGTTCCCTGCGTATTTTGCCCCA
>CAMLHI010000507.1 GCA_946479705.1 uncultured Oxalobacteraceae bacterium | reverse complement strand
CAGTGCAAACAGGGGAAACAGCGGTACGCGTGATGCTGGCGGACGACCATCCGATCGTCATGACCGGTTTCGCCATGTCCCTGGCCGGGGTCGGGATGGATGTCGTCGGGCAAGCCAAGACGCCGGACGAAGCGGTCGCCATGTACGCCGAGTTCAAGCCGGACGTGCTGGTCATGGACATCCGCTTCGGCACCGAGCTCACCGGGCTGGATGCCGCGCGCGAGATCCTCGCCAGCGATGCCGGCGCCGCCATCGTCTTCCTCAGCCAGTTCGACCAGGATAGCCTGATCAAGGAAACCTACCGCCTTGGCGCGCGCGCCTTCGTCACCAAGGATTGCGACCCGGCCGACCTGGCCACCGCCGTGCGCCACGCCCACGAAGGCAAGCTCTACTTCCTGCCGCACATCGCCGAACGCCTGGCCAACCTGTCCGTGCGCGGCGACGCTTCGCCCCAGTCGCAGCTGGACCAGCGCGGCCTGGAGATCTTCAAGCTGATGGCCGAAGGCCTGACCAACGCCGAAATCGCCGAGAAACTCAACCTCTCCACCAAGACCATCAGCAACATCAGCCAGTCGGTCAAGGAGAAGCTCGGCGTGCACCGCCAGGCCTACATCACCAAGCTGGCCGTCAAGCACGGCCTGATCGAACCCTAGTGCTGATGCGGCACCTGCTTGCCCTGGCCATCGGACTGGCCGCGTGTGCGTTCGCGCATGCCGCCGAAATCAAGGCCATGCGTTTTCGCATCGTCACGGGCGATCCGTCCGAACTGTCGCAGCGCATCGCCGCCGACCTGCGCAAGCGCCTCACCCACGTGTACGCCTCGCCCGGCGCCGAGGCGCGCCGCATGGTGGTGGTGGCGGTCGGCCCCAGCGCCCTGCGCGAAGCCATGGCCACGCCCTGCGGCTGCGTGCTGATCGCCGCCTATACCTCCAGCCAGGTCTGGCATGCCCACACCGCCGCGCTGCCGGCCAGCCAGATGATGTCGAGCACGGCGATCTTCGCCGAGCCGGCCCCGGCCGACCAGCTGCGCCTGGCCACCCTGCTGTTCAAGCGCCCGGTGCGCACCTTCGCCCTGGTCAGCCGCGAGACCGCCTTCCTCAAGCCGGTGCTGGCGCGCGTGGACGACCTCTACGACTATCCGCGCGGGGCGGACATCAACGGCTTCATGAGCCGCATCACCCAGGCGCGCGTGCTGCTCGCGGTGCCCGACAGCGCCGTCTACACCGAGGAAAACATCCGCAGCATCCTGCTCTCGACCTACCGCCACAACCAGGCCGTGATCGGCTTTTCGGCCGACATGGTCAAGGCCGGCGCGCTCGCCTCCACCTTCTCGGACATCGAACAGATCGACGCCCACGTAGCCGACGTGGTGGGCGACTACCTGGCCACGGGCGAACTGGCCGCGCCCCAGTTCCCGCGCTACTTCAGCACCATCGTCAACGAAGGCGTGGCGCGTTCGCTCGACGTCTCGGTCGACGCGACCGCGCGCAACTACGCCAACCGTCCGCCCAAGACGTCCCTGATCACCGTACTGAAACGGCCCATGCCATGAGAACCCGCGACGCCACCACCCTGCGCTTCTGGCAAAGCTGGAGCATCGGCACCCGCATGGCCTTCATCACCATGATGCCGGTGGTGTTCCTGTTCACGTCCTTCGTGGGCTACTCCTGGTACTCGCACCGCGCCCAGGTGGCCGAGGAACTGGCCGAGCGCGGGCGCATTCTGGCCAAGGCGCTGGCCGAGACCAGCGAGTACAACGTCATCACCGGCAACCTGCCCGACCTGCGCCTGACCATCAACGGCCTGGTCCAGTCGGACCGCAATATCTACCGCATCGAAGTGGTCGACGCCTCGCATAAGGGCGCCATCAGCGTCACCTCGCGCACCGCCGAGGCGGCCGACAGCCGCTCCTACGAAGTGCCGATCAAGAAGCAGATGGTCAAGATCAACCTGTTCTCCGACAACGGCATGCCGCATGTGTCCGACACCACCGACCTGCGCCCGCGCACCCTCACCAGCGAGATCGTCGGCTATGTGCGGGTGACCATGTCGCCCACCAATATGCTCGACAAGCAGGCCGGCCGCTTCCAGATCGAACTGGCCATGGCCGCGCTCGGGCTGACCCTGTCCGGCGCGCTGGCCTGGGTACTGGCGCGCAGCCTGTCGATCCCCCTGAAAGCATCGATCGACGCCCTGCGCGATATCCGCGGCGGGAACTACAAGGTGGCGCTGGCGGTGACCACCGGCGGCGAAGTGGGCGAGCTGCAAGCCTCGATCAACGACATGTCGGTGGCGCTCGGGCGTTCGCGCCAGGAGCTGGAAAACAAGGTCGCCGAGCGCACCAAGGACCTGGTCGAATCGCGCAACGAAGCGCTGCGCGCCGACGCCGAAAAGCGTAAGCTGATCCAGAAGGTCAATTCCATCCTCGAAGACGAGAGGAAGAGCATCGCGGTCGAAATCCACGACGAACTCAATGCCTCGCTGATCGCCGCGCGGCTCGAATCGCAAAGCATCCTGCACCTGGCCGGGCAGGTGGAACCCAGCCCGGTGCTCGACGAAATCAAGCGCAAGTCGCAGGCCATCACCAAGCTCACGCTCGACCTGTACGCCAGCGGACGGCGCCTGGTGCGGCGCCTGCGTCCCGAAGTGCTGGACATGCTCGGCCTGCACGGCGCGGTCGAGGAAATGATCCGCCACTACGACGAAGCCCACGCCGCCTGCCGCTTCGAATTCCACTCCGACGGCGACTTCACCGGCCTGGAAAACGAACTGGCCATCTCGGCCTACCGCATCGTCCAGGAAGCGCTCTCGAATGTGCTCAAGCACGCCGGCGCCACCAAGGCGCGCGTGACCCTGATCGTCGACGAACCGGACCGCACCCTGCACATCGAAATCGCCGACGACGGCGTCGG
>CAMLHI010000506.1 GCA_946479705.1 uncultured Oxalobacteraceae bacterium | reverse complement strand
CCTTGGTGGTGATCACCGAATCGGACACGGCCGCGCCGGTCTTTTCAGCAGCGCGCTCGCTCTTGTCGCCCAGATTGTCGGTCGCGCGTTCGGTCTTCGCAGCGGCAACGTCGGTCGCACGCTCGGTCTTTGCGGCCATGCGCTCGACCGCGTTCTCGGTCTTGGCGGCCACGGTCTTGGCGGCATCCTTGGTTTTCTCGACCGCGCGCTCGGCCACGTTCTCGGTTTTCCGCGCCGCGTTCTCGGTGCGGTTGGCGATCGCGGTGGCGGTGCCCTTATTGTCGATCAGGCAGCCGGTCTTGTCGTTGCCGCCGGCCTGGGCGCACTTGTCCACGGCGGCGGCCTTGTTGGCATCGCGCGTGGCGGTGCCGGTCACGGGGCTGGCGCTGTCGGCCACGCGCACGGTGCGGTCGGCCTTGGCGTCGGCCAGCGCGGCGGTGTGCACCGATTGGGCATTGTTGATGCAGTTATCCTTGTCGACACCGGTCATGACGGCGCACTTCACATTGGCCAGCGCGAACTCGGCATTGGCCAGCGCGGTGCGCGCCTTGGTGCGCAGGGGCTTGGTGTCGTTGTACTGGGCCACGGCATCGGCTTCGGCGCGGGCGCGCGCCACCTTGGCTTCCTCGTGGCAGATCTTGTTGTCGTTGCCGGTCAGGCCCTTGCAGTTGGCGGTGGCAGCCTTGTAGTCGGCCGTGGCCTTGGCGCTCATGTTGCGGTAGGCGGCGGTGTCGGTCTTGGTATCGGCAGCGCAGGCACTGGAGAAAGCGGCCGACAGCGCTGCGGCCAGCACGGTAGCGGTAAGTGATTTCATGGCGAGTCCCTTTTGCTTGTGGTTGTGGTACACGATTTAACGACCGAAGGCCCCCGGCCATCTGTGCGACAACGTACGAACAATGGGAAATTAGCGGTATCTGGACAGGCGTTTGTCGGCCAGCAAAAACAAATCGTCGGGCGCGTCGGCCGGCCCTTCCGCCAGCGCAATCTTCAGCCAGGGCAAGGTATCGTGGCGCGGCTCGCGAAAGCGCGTGCGCACCTTGACGATCTGTTCCAGCACGGCGCTGAAACTGGCCGGGTGAAAACGCGCCAGCCATGCCACTTCGGTCATGTCGGCGTAGGCTTCCTCGGTGAGCACGCGGCGGTTGAACCAGGCGCGCACGGGCGCCAGCCAAGCCACGATGGGCAGCAGCTTTTCGTTGTGCGGATAGCCGTGCAGGCGGCGGTGGCAGTGGCCCAGCTCATGCATGGCCGCGCCCTGCAGGAACAGGTCCCGCAGCGCCGGCTCGACCATGTCGCTGAGCTTGTCGGCGGTCGGATTGTCGCGGGCGGAAACGACAATGGTGCAGCGTCCGTGCTCGCTGCTGATGCCGATCGGCGTGTGACCCGGCAAGCCGTCGCCGGCCTCGATCTCCAGCGTTACCGGCATGCCCTGCTGGCGGCCGAACGCGACCGCTTCGGTGGCGGCCGCGATCCACTGCTGCTCGCTGGCCGGGGCCGCCCGCGCGGGCAAGGACAGCAGCGCCAGCGCCGCCGCGGCCAGGTAGTTATTCATCGCTGAGCAGGCCCTGGCCCCACGCCGTCATGACAGCCTCGAACGGGGTGTCGCCCTTGTCGAAGGTATGGCCATCCTTGGCCAGCTTGACCCAGGCGCGGGTGTCGTGGGCGTTGCCCGCCACCGGCTGCTCGCCGCGCAGGGCCGCCATCCACGCATACACGCGGCCATATTGTTCGGGGTGGAAACGCTGGGTCCAGGCCAGCGCGACCAGGTCGGCGAAGCCCTCCTCGCGCCGGTTCTCGCGCATGCTCTTCGATGCGGCCAGCACGGCGGCATCGTCGGCGCGCTCCTCGCCCACCTCCACGAAGCCGGCCGGCAAGGCGTGCCAGACACCGCGCGCATACCGCCAGCAATGCCCGACCTCGTGCGCAGCCATCACTTCGATCAGCAAGGCCCGTTCCGCCTCCGGCACCGTGGCCAGCGTCGCTTCGGCCTCGGGATTGCCGCGCATCGACAGCACCAGCTTGCAGCGGCCATTGTCGAAGCCCATTGCCAGCGGCACGTCGCCGGACCTGGCCTGCGGCTGGACAATGATATCGATCGGTAAATTGATGCGCTGGGAATACGCCAGCACCGGCGAGGCCGCCTTCAGCCAGCGCGTTTCCATTTCGGTCAGGCTGGCGGCGCTAGAGGCCAGTGGCAACAATGACAGCGCGGCGAGCAATAATGACTTCAACATGAAAGGTTCCCCCGAGATCCATACATGCCTATCGGAAATCTATATTGCTTCTGAAGTCCTTCTTAAAATATATTTTCGCGCGCATTGCCAAGACATACACCTTGCCTTAGGCTGGCGTTGTCAGTCATGAAATGGAGACCTTCATGCGCCTCATCGGCAAACCCACGTCCATCAATGTGCGCAAGGTGCTGTGGACCTGCGCGGCCATCGGCCTGCCGGCCACGCCCGAGCCCTGGGGCAGCGAGCACCCCGGGCTGCAGGCGCTCAATCCCAACAATATGGTGCCTGTGCTGGTCGACGACGGCCTGCCCTTATGGGAATCGAACACGATCTGTCGTTATCTGGCGGGCAAGCATGGGCGCGCCGACTTGTTGCCGGCCGATCCGATGGCGCGCGCGCAAGTGGAAAAATGGATGGACTGGCAAGCCACGGACTTGAACAACGCCTGGCGCCATGCCTTCATGGGACTGGTGCGCGGCCATCCGGCCTACGCGGACAGCGCGGCCATCGAGGCCAGCGCGGCCAGCTGGAACCGCCACATGGCCCTGCTCGACCGCCAGCTCGACGGCCGCGCCTACGTGGCCGGCGAGCGCTTCACCCTGGCAGATATTGTGCTGGGCTTGTCGACCAACCGCTGGCTGAGCACCCCGATCGAACGCCCGCCCTTGCCGCATGTGGC